>JBAPSR010000508.1:0-6993 GCA_049281755.1 Binataceae bacterium (SeqCode) | reverse complement strand
GGCTCGTGCGGCAAACCGTAGCGCGAAAGATCCACCAATGCGCCCGCGCCGAGATCCTCGACCACATCGATACCTTGCTCGCGTCCGATCCGCACCAGCTCTTCGAGCGTCACGTCGCTCGTGAAGCCCACGATCCGGTAGTTCGACGGATGCACCTTCATCAGGAGCGCGGTGTCGGGGCCGATCGCGTCGGCGAAGTCGTGCGGATGAGTACGGTTCGTCGTGCCGACTTCGCGCAGCCGTGCGCCTGCGCGAGTCATCACGTCCGGAATCCGGAAAGCGCCGCCGATCTCGATAAGCTCGCCGCGCGACACTACCACCTCGCGCCCGATCGCCAGCGTATTCACCACCAGCAGCACCGCGGCGGTGTTGTTGTTCACGACCGTGGCGGCCTCGGCGCCGGTCAACGCGCAAAGTATTTCCTCGACGATTGCGTCGCGATCGCCGCGCTCGCCGGATTCGAGATCGTACTCGAGATTCACCGCGGATCGCGCCGCCATCCCGATCGCCTCGATCGCAGACTCGGCCAGGATCGCGCGGCCCAGGTTGGTGTGGAGCACCACCCCTGTAGCGTTCACTACAGGAAGCAGATGAGGTTCGTCGGCGGCTGCGGCGTGCGCGGCGAAGCGGATGATCTCGGCGAGCAACGCCGAACGCTCGCGGTCGCCGCCGGGTCCTGCCTTGAGCTCCTGGCGCAGGACCGCTTGCGCACGCCGAACGAGCATCTTGACATACGCGGCGCCAAGACCCGACAGCGTGGGTTCGTTTTGCGCCGCACGCAGGCATTCGTCGATCGGTGGCATCGCGCTGAGCGCCTGCGCGCGCGACTTGCTCGCGGCGTCCGACGCACCTGCGCGCTTTGTCGGTCCCGATGCCACAATCGCGATTATCGGAGAGCGCGCCGCGCGGACGCAAGCCCGATCACACACCGCGAAAGCTCGTGGCGCATCGTTTTCTCTGCGTCATCCATTCGGCTATGTTCGAATTTCGGCGCGCCATGCGCGCCCAGGGGCATATCGCGATGCGACTACCTTCCGAGAATTCTCCCGATCGCGCGGCAACCAGTTGCCCGGTCACGGGCATGGGCGCGGAATTTAATCCTTTCGTCGATCCATATCTCGCGAACCCTTACTCGTTCTGGCTGCGCGCGCGCACCGAAGAACCGGTCTTCTATAGCCCGGAGATCAACTACTGGGTTGTGACTCGTTACGCGGATGTGAAAGCGATCTTTGCCGATCCAAAAACGTTTTCCGCGTCGAACGTCCAGAACCCGATCGCCCCGCTCTCGCCGAAGGTCGTCACTATATTGCGCGAGGGTGGTTTTGGAGCGGTGCCGGCGATGTCGAACGCCGACCCGCCCACACACACGCGAATCCGCAAGTTCACCGGCCAGGCGTTCACGCCGCGCCGCGTTGCGAAGTTAGAGATGGACATTCGCGCAATCGTGACGCGGTTTCTAGACGAGATCGAACCGCGCGGCAGCGCCGACCTGGTGCGCGACATGGTTTACGAGCTGCCGGTGCTAGTGCTGTTCATCTTCCTCGGGATGCCCTCGGCCGATGTGCCGCGCGTGAAGAGCTGGGCGAAGAACCGGTTGATGCTCACGTGGGGGCACTTGTCTGAGGCTGAGCAAATCACGGAGGCAACGGGCCTGCTCGAGTATTGGCGTTACAGCCTTCAGCACGTCGAGCGTCTGATGGAAAATCCGCCGGATAACTTTGTCGGCGATCTGATTCGCGCCCGCGCCGGCGACGAGCGGATATTATCGATCGCGGAGATCGCCACGGTCGTTTACGGACTGCTGATCGCGGGACACGAAACCACTACCAGCCTCACGGCGAGCGCCGTCGTGAATCTGCTCGAGCATCGCGCGGCGTGGGACGAGCTATGCGCCAAGCCTGAGCTGATTCCGAACGCGATCGAGGAAATCCTGCGCTATGACACCTCGGTCATTACCTGGCGGCGGCGTGCGGCGCGCGCGGTTGAAATCGGCGGGGTCAAGATTCCCGAAAACGCGAATCTGTTACTCGCGATCGGCTCCTCCAATCGCGACGAAGCCGAATTCTCCCATTCCGGCGAGTTCGATATCCATCGCGCCAACGCGAAGGAGCATCTGGCGTTCGGTTTTGGAATCCACTACTGCTTCGGCGCTCCGCTGGCGCGCCTGGAGCTGAGGGTTATTCTCGAGGAGCTGACGCGGCGGATGCCTGCAATGCGGCTGTCGCCGAACCAGGCTTTCACCTATTCGCCGAATATCTCGTTTCGAGGACCGCAGCGCGTTTTGGTCGAGTGGTAGCGGCGCGAAAAATTACCGGTAATCGATTTACGCCTGCGGCGCCGGCTCCAGGATCGCTTCCTGCGCCTGCGCGAACATCTTAAGCCGCGTCAGCAGCAGGAATGCGCAGGCCAGCGCAAAGCCCGAACAAATCATAACGGCGGTCTGCGGGCTAAGCCGCTCTCCGACATACCCGACGGCGAGGCTTCCAAGCGGAGCGGTGCCGATGAACGACAGCGTGTAGATGCTCATGACGCGGCCGCGCAGCTCGTCGGCGACGAACAGTTGCAGCATCGTGTTGGTCGTCACCATGTGGTTCATCAGGCCGGCGCCGATAAACATCTGCGCGACTATCGACAGCCACATCCATTTGGAAATTCCGAACACGAAGATCGCGCACGCGGTGCAGAACAGCCCGAACACCAGGTTCTGGCGCAGCGCGCGTGGCGCGTCGGAGCGGACGTTCATCACGATCGCGGCGGCCACCGCACCCACTCCCTGCGCCGCCATCAAAAAGCCGTAACCCCTGGCGCCGCTGTGCAGCAGATCGCGCGCGAACATCGGAATCAGGACCGTGTACTGCATCCCGAAGCCGCTGTTAATCGCCACCAGCAGCATCAGGTAGAAACTCGGGCGATGCTCCCATACGTAGGTCAGGCCGGCGCGCACTTGCCGCAGCATCACTGCGCCGAACTCACGGCGCACGCGCCGCGGAGTGTCCATCTCGAGCAGGCTCCAGATGACGGCAAGGTAGCTGACTCCGTTCAAGAAAAAGCATCCGGCCACGCCGGTGATCGCGATCAGAATCCCCGCGATGGCAGGCCCGACCATCCTCGCGCCGTTGAAGATCATCGAGTTCATCGAGATCGCGTTAGGCAAATCTTCCTTGCCCACCATCTCGACCACGAACGCCTGCCGCCCGGGCATGTCGAAGGAACTCACCAGCCCGTTGAGCGCGGCCAGGATCATCACGTGCTCGACCCGCACCACTCCGGCCCAGGTGAGAGCGGCGAGCACGAACGCGCTCAGCATCAGCAGGATCTGGGTCGCGATAATCAGCCGGCGCCGATCGACGTGATCGACCACCACACCGGCGAACAAACCCACCAGCACGATCGGCATGTAGCCGGCGAAAGCGACCAATCCCAGCATCATCGAGGAGTTGCTCAGCCGCAGCACCAGCCACGCCTGCGCGACCGATTGCATCCAGGTGCCGATCAGCGAGGTGAGTTGTCCGACGAAAAACAGACGGAAGTTGCGATGCCGCAGCGCGCGAAACGCGGCCAGCCGCGTTTCCCACAGGTTGTCGTGAAGCGCAGGCGCGTCTCCGGGCTCGCCGGCTTCGACGGCTTCTATCTCTGGTACGGTATCGATACGCGTCTCTCCCCGAGGGTGAAAGCAAACGTCAGTTTGCCAAACTAACGCAGGCCAATCGAGCGCTTTTCGCGCTGGTCCGCAGGGTTGCCGCGCGGCGCATCGTTTGCGACGCTGGCCGCGTGGAAATTACCAGCATCGAAGCCCGCCTGCGCGACGCCGGCGGTATCGCAAAGTCGGTCACAGCAGCGCATCCTGCGCGAGAGTCCCAGTGCGCGGCGACTGGCGCGGGAGTGCGGCTCGAGGCGTCGTTTGAGTATTCCGACAGCGCGAGCGTCGTGCGCGCGCGGATCGCCAACGATAGCGAGCGGCCGGTTTGCCTCGACGAAATCATCCTCACGCTCGCGACTGGGTTCGATTCTTCCGCATCTGCCCGCTTCTTCAAGCACGGCTACCAATCATGGAGCGGATCGGGAGCGAAGACTGTGGGTGGGACGAAGACGCATCGCCACGACACGGCCAACTCGATCGTCCGGATAAATCATCAGAGCGAAACCACGCGCTCCGTCGATACGCCCGAAGCCGCGACCTCGGAACTGTTCACGATTGTCGAATGCGACGGACATCCGGAGCGCGTGCTGGCTGGATTTATCGGCGCCGCGCATCAGCTCGCCACTTTGACCGTGCTTGCGCCGAACTTGATTATGGCGCGCGCGATTTTGGATGGAGTGGAACTCGGCGCGGGCGAAACGCGTGAGATCGAGCCGCTCCACGTCGCGCGTTCGCAGGAAAGCGCGGCGCGGATGGCCGCGCGATGGGCGGCGAAACTTGGTTCCGCGATGAACGCGCGAATCGATGCCGTGTACCAGCGCGGATGGTGCTCCTGGTACCACTATTTCCACGCGATCAGCGAAGACACGATGCGCGCGAATCTGCGTACGCTGGCCGCGATGCGCGCGGAGTTTCCGCTCGAGGTCGTTCAGCTCGACGACGGTTTCCAGAGCGCGCTCGGCGATTGGGACTCGACCAACACGAAATTTCCGAGCGGGCTTGCGCGTCTGGCCGGTGAGATCCGTTCGGCGGGATTCGAAGCGGGAATCTGGACCGCGCCGTTTCTGGCCGCTCGCGACGCGCGGATCATGCTCGAGCATCCCGATTGGTTTATCCGCCACGAAAGCGGCGGACCGCTGCGCGCCGGCTATAATCCCAATTGGACCGCTAGCGACGACAAATTCGCCTACGCGCTCGACGCGAGCAATCCCGCATTCAACGAGCATCTCGAACGGCTATTGCGCAAGCTCACCGCGGAATTCGGATATTCATATTTGAAACTCGATTTTCTTTACGCGGGCGCCGCGCAGGGTGCGCGCCACGATCGAAACCTCACCCGGGCCGAGACGCTTAGGCGCGGCCTCGAAGCAATCCGCCGCGGCGCGGGCGAGAGCGCATTCATTCTCGGCTGCGGATGTCCTCTCGGTGCGGCAATCGGAATCGTTGACGGGATGCGGATCGGACCCGATGTCGCTCCCTACTGGGGCAGCGAAGGTTCCGGCGATCCGTCCACCGTGCACGCGCTCGACGCGATTATCGCGCGCAGCTTTATGCATCGGCGATGGTGGCTCAACGATCCGGACTGCCTGATGCTGCGCGGGCGCGAGACGAAGCTTACCCCGGACGAACGCGGCGCGCTGGCCGCGACCATCGCCGGCTCAGGCGGGATGCTGCTGGTGTCGGACGATATGGCGCTCGTCGGCGACGACGAACGGCGGATCTATCGTGCGGCTTCGGCGCTGGGCGCGGAAATCGATTCGGGAAGCGCCGACGCGCCGGTTCTGGCCGGCGATCTGATGACGACCGCGCCAATCAGGAGTCTGGTCAAGGAAACGGCGAGCGGCGCGCTCGCGATCATCGTGAACCGCGGCGACGACGCTTCAAGCGTGCTTCTGGCAACGCTCGGGATCGCCGGCGCCGCCACCACGATCCGCACCATCACCGGAGCCGAGGAGCCGGCGCCCGACCATATCGACCTCGCACCGCACTCTGCACGGATAGTGCGCTTCGACCGCTGAGCGCGCCTCACGCGGCGGCTATCTCGATGGTGCTCGCGCCTGCGCCGGGATGCAGGACCGCGCGCTTGCCGCCAGGCTCGATTCCGAGCGGCGCGTAATATTCCCGATCGATCGAAGCGAATATCCGTTCTACGTCGGCAGCGCGGCTGAGCGCCACGATCGAGCCGCCAAATCCCGCGCCGGTCAGTCGTGCACCGAGTGCCCCACCCTTGCGCGCTGCGGCAACGATTCGGTCCAGCCGCGGCGTCGAGCAATCGAAGTCTCCGGCCAGGCTCGCGTGCGAGGCGTCCATCAGCGCGCCCATCGCGTCCAACTCACCCGCCTCGAGTATCGCGGCGGCGCGGATCACGCGCTCGGTCTCGCTCAGGACGTGGCGCGCGCGGCGAAGAATCTCGAGCGGCGCTGACGGATCGAGTTTGATGCCAGGAGCGCCGCCGCCGAGCAGATCATCAGCCAGCGCATCGCGAGCGACTCCTAGGATGTGCGCTGCATCGGCGAGGTCAGGAGCGAGCCGCGGCGGCGCAGCCGCTTCTAGAATTGCGATCAAATCCGCCGCTCTCCAGTTCGCGATTGCGCTCACGACGCCGCCAAGCGTCCGGACCCCGTCGAGCTTCATCTGACGCGCGATAATTCGCGCGGCCAGCGAACATTCGACGACGCGGCGATTGTACTCGGTGCGCACGCCGCCGGATTTGTCGGCAATCTCGCAACTGTCGGCAACTACCAGCGCGGCGCCCGACGGCATCTTGATCGCGCGCACGCGCAGCGGATTGAATTCGATGAACAGGGCATGGTCGCGCCGGCCCATCAGCGATGCCGCCTGATCCATCCCGCCGCCGCGCGTGCCGACATACCATTCGCTGCGCGCGGCCATCGCGGCGCACTCGAGCGGCCCGAGCTCGAGCCTGTTGAGGGTCATGAACGCTAGCACCGCCGCTACCGTCAGCGCCGACGATGACGACAAGCCCGCGGCTACGGGCACGCGCCCATCGACGATCATCGTCGCGCCGCGCAGTTTCGCTTCCGATACGCCGCGCGAGCCGAAATGATCGATCACGCCCTGGACACCGGCTTTGACGTAGTTGGCCCAGTCGCCGGCCCGATAGGCGGGAATTGCTTTCTCGACCTGAAACCTGCGCGATGCAAATGCTGGGACGCGGTTGCGCACAACGATCTCATGCGCGGACGACGTCGCCGCGACGATTATAGTCGAGCGATCGATCGCGGCCGGCAAGACCGGCAAGCCGCTGTAGTCGGTATGCTCGCCAATAAGATTGACGCGTCCCGGCGCACGTACCGCAACGATGCGCGAATCCGCGCCGCCAAGCGCGCGCA
>JBAPSR010000507.1:0-2839 GCA_049281755.1 Binataceae bacterium (SeqCode) | reverse complement strand
GCTGGCCGTTCGTGCTCGGCTACGCGCTGCGCGGCCCGCTTCGATTGGATTACATCAGGGCGCTTTTACGCGACACCATTTCGCCGACGATGCTCCGGGGCAGTCTCAAGATAAACGTGATTCCCTCCACCGCCGAGGCCGGACTCGATTGCCGCCTGCTGCCCGGCACCGACGCCAAGGCCTTCATGGATCGGATGCGTGCGCTGCTCGACGACGACCGAATCACCATCGATACGTTTCAGGCGCCCGACTCGCCCCCGCCGTCGCCGAGTAGCGGCGAGATGTGGGACGCGATCGGCCGCGTGGTCGCCGCCGACTTTCCCGGCACCTACGTCGTGCCGTGGATGACCTCGGGCGGAACCGATTCGCGCTTTCTGCGCGCGAAAGGAGTGCCGGCCTACGGCTTTATTCCGATTGTGCTGGCGCCCAGCGAGGAGCGGCGCTTTCACGGCGTGGACGAGAGGCTCTCGGTCGAGAATCTGAACCGTGGAATCAAGGCCACCTACGATCTCGCGATCGATCTCTGCGCCGCCCGCAAGTAGCCGCCAGGTCAGCGCTTAAGAGCGCTTGAGCCATGCGATCGCATCCTCGAGCCGGTCGCTGCCCCAGAACATCTCGTCACCGGCGAAGAACGCGGGCGCGCCAAAGATTCCGCGCGTGGCCGCGCGCTCGGACTGCTCGCGCAGCTTCGCTTTGTTCGCGTCGCTCAGCGCGTGTGCGAGGATCGCGGCGGGGTCGGCGCCGAGCGCGTGCAGGATTTCCTCGATCGTCTCGCGTTTCGAGATATCGCGATCCTGCGCGAAGTTCGCGTGATACACCGCGCGCACGAAATCGGGGAGCCATCGCTCATGCTCCGCGGCGATCGTCGCCCGCGCGGCCAGAAGTCCGTTTTGCGGAAATATCGAGGGCCGGTGAAACTCGATCTCGTACTTCGCCGCGAGCCGTTCCATGTCGCGCCACATGTGGCGTCCCTTGGCCGGATAAATATTGAACGGCGAATCGTTCCATCCCTGAGCGGAGAAAATCGGCCCGAGCAAAAACGGTTTCCAATCGACCTCGAACCCGGCCGCGCGCGCGAGTTGCTCGACTCGAAACGCCGCGATATGCGAGTAGGTGCTCGCATACTCGAACCAGAACTCCAGCCTCCGCGCACTCATCGCACTCGAGCCTCTATTTTGGAATTTTATCCTGCCTCGCACAGCGAAGACATGAGCAGATCCCCCTGTATCGCGCGCGCAGGCTCCGATAGCGCGCGCGCGCCCGCGTCCGTAGTATCGGGTACTGGGATAGTGATGCTGACCGGCTAAGCCGGCGATGAGGGGGAGCAAGGATGCAACTGCCGAGCGGAGTAGGCGCAGCGCTGGCCTTCATACTCGGAGCGGTAATCGGTAGCTTCGCGAATTCGGTCGCGTACCGGCTGCCGCGCGATATATCGATCGTCGCGCCGCGTTCGTTCTGCGAGAGCTGCGAGCGCGCCATCCCGTTCTGGGCGAATATCCCGATTCTCGCCTATATCGGCCTGCGCGGACGATGCCTGATGTGCGGCGAGGCGATTCCGTTTCGCCATTTCATGACCGAGCTCGCACTCCCGATTATCGCGATGTACCTGTACCTGAGCTTTCCGCTCGGCGACGCGATCGCGCGCTTCATTTTGTGCGCCGCGCTGTTCGTCGTAGCGCTGATCGATTACGACTGGCGTCTGATTCCGAATCTGATCACCTTTCCCGGGATGCTTATTGGCCTTGTCCTGGTCGCGCTGTTCGTCCCCGAGGTCGGATGGAAAAGCTCGCTCATCGGAATTCTCGCGGGCGGCGGCGTCCTGTTCCTGACCGGCTTTCTCTATGAGCTGGTGCGCGGACGCGAGGGCGTGGGGATGGGCGACGTATGGCTGCTCGGGATGGTCGGAGGATTTCTCGGATGGCCGGGCGTGATCTTCACCCTGTTCTTCGGCTCGATGCTGGGCGCGGTCGGCGGAATCATCTTTGCAATGACCGGCGGCCAGACGATCGCGCCGGTCGCCGATCCCGCCGGCGACCAGGTCGAAGCTGACGCGTCGATCATGCAGACCACGGTCCCGTTCGGACCCTTTCTCGCGCTCGCCGCGGGCGCGTTTGCGCTCTTCCAGCCGCAACTCGCGCGCTGGTATCTTGGCGGGTAATGGCACAGGGAATTTTCATCACGCTCGAGGGCGTCGAAGGCTCCGGCAAGACCACCCAGGCCGCGATCCTTGCAGACTCGCTGCGCGCCGACGGCCGCCACATCGTAGTCACGCACGAGCCGGGCGGAACCCGCGCCGGCGAGGCGATCCGCTCGATCTTTCTCGATCCCGCCGTGTCGCTCGACGTTGCGGCGGAGTTGCTGCTGGTCCTGGCGGATCGCGCGCAGCACGTACGCGAGAAACTGCGTCCCGCCGTCGCGGCCGGCGCAATAGTAATTTCGGATCGTTATTCCGATTCCACCACCGCGTACCAGGGCTACGGGCGCGGTTTCGATCTCAAGCTGCTCTCCGATCTAAACCGCCTCGCAAGCGACGCGATGATGCCCGAGCTGACTATCGTGCTCGACCTTGCGGTCGAGACCGGGCTCGAACGCACCCGCGCGCGTGCGAAAGGAGCGGTCCGCGGGCCCGATCGCTTCGAGGGCGAAGTTACCGATTTCCATCGCCGCGTGCGCGAAGGATTCCAGGCGATCGCGCGCGCGGAACCCGACCGCGTCGTCATAATCGACGCGGCCCGCCCGCTCGAAACCGTCAGCGCCGATATCCACGCCGCTGCGATCGCGCTCATAAAACGCCGATGCCTCTGACCGGCCTGCGCGCGCATCGCGAGCTGGCCGAGCG
>JBAPSR010000506.1:0-2448 GCA_049281755.1 Binataceae bacterium (SeqCode) | reverse complement strand
CTCCAAAGGGCTGAACTGATCTTGGGTTCCGACCATAATCAGCGCCGGAACTGCTAAACGTCGAAGCGTTGGTAGATAGTCTTTCCGCAATGCGCGTCCTCGCAGAGCTGCGGCTGCACCCTCTCGTGGAGCGTAGGCAATCATCGTGTAGACCGTTACTGCCAGCGCCGGATTACGCTTCACCGAAGCGGCTGCCAACAGCTTGGTAGCATCTCGCCGCCGGGTAACACCGAGCCCTCGTTCACAAATCGATCTGCCATAGCTCGCCGAGCTGCTGCTGTTTCAGCAGTGTCGGCTTCAGCAAAAGTTCCTGCGAGAACCAGCCCTGCGAGCCGCTCAGGAAACAAGTCTGCGAAGGCCATTGCAACCTGGCCGCCCATTGAGAGTCCTACTACGACAGTTTTCTGAATTCCAAGATGATCGAGCAGGCTCTTGATATCCGCTGCCATCGTTTCGACGGTGGTAGCGTTGACGTTGGGAACTTCCGACTTGCCATAGCCTCGCAGATCCAGTGTGATTGTGCGATATTTCCAACTCAGCGCCGCTAGTTGCGGATCCCACATGGACTGGTCGAAGGGATGCCCGTGGACAAAGACGACTGCTGCGCCGCTTCCTCTATCGCGATACGCGATTGAAATGCCGTTGATCGACGCGATACTTTTTGTAGTCGTCATACCGGGTCCTTGCTCAATCTCAGGCCAGACATCTCTTCGAGCGCCTGAACCAGTGCGTGATTTCCCAGACCACCTTTGCCATCCTTTTGAAGTTTGTTATAGAGCTGGTGCACCATGCTTGTCGCGAACATGGGAAGACCAAGTTCCTGTGCTGCTTCCAGCACAAGGCGCAAATCTTTTTGCTGAAGGTCGATGGTGAAGCCGGGCTTCCAGTAACCATCGATCGCCTGATTTCCGCGATTTGACAGCATCCAACTGCCGGCGGCCCCGGCCTCCACAGCTTGTACGGCCTTGTGTAAGTCGAGGTCAGCGGCCCGTCCCAGGAGGAGCGCCTCACCTACGGCGAGCATGTTTACAACAACCAGGACCTGGTTCATCAGCTTGGTCATCTGGCCGGACCCACTTGGCCCAATCAACGTGATGCGGGTTCCAATCGCTTCGAGAATTGGCTTGGCTCGATCGAACGACGCGACACTACCGCCTACCATGATGCTCAGCGTTCCTTTGTCTGCGCCTTCGCTGCCACCAGAGACGGGAGCATCGAGAAACTCGACGCCGAGCTTCGAAAGTTCGATCCCAAATCGTTTTGCAGCAGAGGGGCTTATGGTGCTGAGATCTATAACGGTCGCTCCACGCCGAATGCCACTCGCGACGCCATCTTTTCCGAACAGCACCGCCTCTACATCGGGAGTATCGCTCACGCAGATCAAAACAAAATCGCTGGCCGCAGCTAACGCGCGCGGGGAACTCGCGACAGTCACCTTTATTTCACTTTTTAGCACCTGCGACCGCTCGACCGTTCTATTCCAGACGGTAACCGAGTGACCTTTTTTGACAAGGTTCTTCACCATCCCCTGTCCCATAATCCCAAGACCGATAAATCCTATCTGCGATGCCATAGAAGTAGTATTCCTCGCCAGGGGTTGAATCACAACATTCGATACAGACCCGGCTTCGGAGTGCTGTATTGGTAAGTGGAGATTTGCGATTGGTGTGAGTTCGTCATGTAGCGTAGGACGGAAGCACGGTTTGCGGCGTCGGTTATCCTGTGACCACGCCCATTGCGAGTACTGCAGAGGTAATGGCGAAGAGGTCTTCCAGCAAAGCGATTTGCCAATCCTTGAATCCCAATTTCTGCACCAGATCGCGACGAACGAGAAATCCTCCGTAGGTTCCTACCAGCGCGCCAAGTACTCCTAGAATGACTCCTTCCAGGCCCGGGCCATTCAGACCATCCGCAACGATTGCTCCAATCAACCCTCCAATGAGTAGTCTCGTAATCGCGGGGCCGAGAGAAACCCGGGCTGGAATCCAGGGATATTTGTCGGCGATCAATTCGCCGACTGCCAGCACGGTGAAAATAATCGCGGCCGGCAACTTTGCTGCCCAAGCATCCCAGCCACCATCAAGGGGGAGCTTTCCTAAATAGGCGAACCAGCAGAGGATAGCTATCGGAGTCATCGTCCGCAGTCCCGCTACGGTGCCAAGTAGTGGAAGCGCGATCAGCCATGCGATTACTTCCATCGCCATACGTGCCGCCTGTCTACCTCACAGGGGCTGCAAATGACCCTGCAGGTGCTAATTGTTCCGCAGCCAACTATACAACGGAAATTTTTCTGCCATGGCTAAAACTTCGTTGCGAATCTGCTTGAGTCTTGCGACGTCGCCGCGGTGCTCGAGGGCCTGAGCGATCCAGCCAGCAATGACGAGCATTTCCGCTTCTTTCATTCCGCGAGTGGTGAGAGCGGGGGTGCCGATGCGGATTCCACTGGGC
>JBAPSR010000505.1:0-5433 GCA_049281755.1 Binataceae bacterium (SeqCode) | reverse complement strand
ACGATCGCGCCGATCAGCCGCGTCGTCAGACCCCAGCTCGTCTGCCACACGTGCTGCATCTGGTTCTGATCATCGAGAAATTTGATGTCGAAAGCTTTGGCGAAGTTTTGTCCGAGAAAGTGCGACGTCCCGCATTGCAGCGCGCGCCCGTCGCCCATCAGACCCTCGATCGTGTAGGTCTCTTCGGCGCCAGGAAAGCGTTCGGCCGCGCTCTTGCGCCCGACGATGAGCGGAATCGCAAGATATTCCTCTACGAACTTGCGATAGACCTCGAGCATCGTAAGCGTCTCGCGCTCGGCCTCTTCGCGCGTCGCGTGTGCGGTGTGCCCCTCCTGCCACAGGAATTCCGTAGTGCGCAGAAAGATCCGCGTGCGCATCTCCCAGCGCAGCACGTTGCACCACTGATTGACCATCATCGGCAGATCGCGATGCGAATGAATCCACTGCGCGAACATGTGATTGATGATCGTCTCTGACGTCGGGCGCACGACCAGCGGTTCATCGAGTTCCTTGCCGCCGCCGTGAGTGACGACCGCGATCTCAGGCGCGAAGCCTTCGACGTGCTTGGCCTCTTTCTGCAGGAAGCTCATAGGGATCAGCACTGGAAAGTAGGCATTGCGCGCGCCGGTTTTCTTGATCCGCCGATCGAGTTCCGCTTGCAACGCCTCCCAGATCGCGTAGCCGTCGGGGCGGAATACTATGCAGCCGCGCACCGGCGAATAGTCGGCCAACTCGGCGCGCAGCACGATATCGTTGTACCATTGCGCGAAATCCTGGCTGCGGGGGGTAACTTTGCGGTCGTCCTGCTTTTCAGCCATAGCGGGCCATCCTCTGTGTATCGTCAAAGGGACAAGTCTCCGGCTATTATCTGCGTGGATCAATGTGTCGGGCCAAGAGCCCAGGGAGAATCCGCATGCGCGCCAAATTCACCTCATCGCTTCTCGTCTTGGCGATTGCCATACCGATTGCCGCGCTCGCATCGCCGATGGAACCGGCCTCCGCAGCCGAGCAAGCAGCGAGGACGATCGTGGTGTCAGGAAGCGGCGAAGCCAGCGTACCTCCCGACTACGCAATCGTTGACTTTGCGATCGAAACGCACGCACAGACCGCCGCCGGGGCCGCCAAGCTCAACGCCGCTCTCGCAACCAAGGTCATGGACGCGCTCAAGTCAAAGCTTGCCGGTAACGGGCAGATCTCGACCGGCGGGTATTCGCTTAACCCCGACTACCGGCAGCATCCTGACGACAACGCGACGATCAACGGTTACAACGCACAGAACTCGATTCGCGTCGAGACCGGGACGCTCGACTTGGTCGGCCCTCTGATCGATTCAGCAATCGCGGCCGGCGCCAATCGCATCAATTATCTGAACTTCACCGTCAAGAACGACGTCAGGGCGCGCTCGCAGGCGATCACCGCCGCGGCGCACAATGCGCAGTCGCAAGCGCAGGCGCTGGCGGCCGCGCTCGGGGTCAAACTCGGCAGCGTACTGAAGGCCTCTACCGAGGCCGAGGTTCGCCCGGTCCCGATGATGCGCGGGATGGCCATCGGGATGGGGGCGAATGTGTCCACGCCGGTCGAAGCCGGGCAGGTGACGGTGCCGGCGAGTGTGACGCTAACCTACGCGATTGAATGACGCCCGCGAGACGGCAAGACTGGAACTCGCAATTTGATCATGCTCAGACCCGGAGATAGCGCGCCGCTGTTCGACCTTCCGGCCGCGACCGGAGATCGCCTCGGCCGCGTCACGCTTTCAAAGCTCACCGACGAATTGATCGTCCTGTTTTTCTATCCACGCGATTTCTCGTTCATCTGTCCGACCGAGGTGACCGGCTTCAACCAGTCGCTCGGCCTGTTCCGCGCCGAGAAGACCGCGGTGATCGGCGCCAGCGTCGATGATGCCGAGAGCCATCGCCAATGGTCTCGCGAACTCGGCGGGCTGGAGCTACCACTGATCGCCGACGCGGGAGGTGTAATCGCCAGGGCGTATGGCGTCTTCGATGAACTGGAAAAGGTCGCGATGCGCGCGACGTTCATTATCGATCAAGCACGCAAGATCGCGTTCTCGGTGGCATGCCCCATCAATATCGGACGCAGCGTCGGCGAGACGCTGCGCATCGTGCAGGCGCTGCGCACCAATCGCGTGTGCCCTGCGGATTGGACGCCGGGCAGCGGCTTCGGGCCAGCCGACCGGAAATTCTGATCGCCCTTGGCTTCGTCAAATCCAGGCGACAAGCGCCGGCTGTTTGAGCGGCTCTCGAGCGTACGCGAAATCGTCTTCGGCGCGCAGGACGGCGTGCTCACCACTGCGGGGGTTCTGGCGGGACTTAGCGGCGCGGTCTCGGACCATACGCAGATCGTTCTTGCCGCGCTCGCCTCGACCGCTGCCGGTGCGCTCTCGATGGGTGCCGGCGCGTACCTGGGTACGCGCGCCGAGAGCGAAGTGATGGCCAGCGAGATCAAGCGCACGCGCCACGAGGCTGCGCAGCGTCCCTACGCGGTGCAGGAAGCTCTTCTCGCGGAATTCGAGAAACAGGGCCTGACGCGCGAGGCGGGCTACCGCGTGGTGCAACTGCTCAGCAGCTCTCCGGAACTGCTGATGGAAACCGCGGAGGAAAAGGTTTATGGACTAGCGGGTGCGATGCGCTCGAACGCCGCGCTCGACGGCGTCGTGATGGGCATCGCGTTCGCGGTCGGCGCGGTCGTGCCGCTGCTGCCTTATCTGCTAGTCCCGGGAACGAACGCCGCTCTGGGTTCCGCGCTTGGCGCAACCGCATTGGCGCTGTTCGGAGTCGGATATTTTGAGGGCTGGATGGCGCGGCGCGCGCAGCGCTGGCGCTCGGGCGTGCGCTTTCTTGCAATCGCGTTGGCTGCCGCAGTAGCAGGATATCTGATCGGACTGGCAATCTCTCCGCTCGGAGCGTCCGCAGGATGAGCGCCGCGCCGCAACCGCCCGCATATGCGTCGCTCGCCGCGTTTGTCGCGCACTACCACGCTCTGCGATCATCGCCGAATCTTACTAACGGCGAGCGGCAGATCCTCGCAGAAATGCGCGCGCTGCTTGACTCGCTTCCATCTGAAGATCGCACCGCGCTGGACTCCAATGCCGCGGATTCCGCCGCCGAGCGGCGCCGCGAGCGCGCGCTGCGCAAGCTGCGCCGCGAACTGCTCGAGCGCGGAATCATTTCGGGCTGATCGATGCTGACCTTTCTAGCGCGGCGAATCGTGTTTGGCGCTGCGGTCCTGGTCGGCACCACGCTCATCACATTCCTGATCGCGTTCGTGATTCCTGCTGATCCCGCAGTGACGATGGCCGGCGCGAAGGCCGATCCACAGACGCTCGCAACAATCCGCCATCAGCTCGGGCTCGACCAGCCGCTATATATACAATACGCGCGCTTCCTCGATCGCACCGCGCACGGCGATCTTGGACGCTCGTACGTCCGACGCGAAAGCGTCTCCGCGCTGATCGCGAACCGCTTCCCCGCAACCGCGATTCTCGCGCTCGCCGCGATGGCGCTGTCGCTCGTCCTGGGGGTCGCGATGGGCTCGGTCGCGGCGGCGTATCGTGGCCGCGCAGCCGACAATACTCTGCTGGTCGTCTCGCTCGCGCTCGTCTCGATGCCGGTGTTCTGGCTCGGCACGATGCTGCTGATCGCGGGCGGACTCTATCTGCGCACTTTTCCGCTCGGAGGATTTAGCGGACCGCTAAGTCTCGTGCTGCCGACGCTCACGCTCGCGCTGGGCTCCGCGGGCTATTACTCGCGAATCCTGCACACCAATCTGACCGACGCGATGGAGCAGGATTACATCCGCACCGCGCGCGGCAAGGGACTCTCCAACGCGCGCGCGATGCTCACGCATGCGATGGCGAATGCGATGCTCCCGCTGGTGACCATCGCCGGGCTCGATCTGGCGAGTATGTTCTCGGGCGTGGTTCTGACCGAGACGGTTTTTAATTGGCCAGGAATAGGGCGGCTGGCATACGAAGCGGTGTTCAACCTCGATATTCCGCTGATCATGGGAATCGTGCTGTTCAGCGCACTCCTGATCGTCGCTGCGAATATTGCCGTCGATGTCCTCTACGCGTGGCTCGACCCGCGTATCTTGCTGGAGCGATCGCGATGACGCCGCGGCGGCTTAACTGGCTCGAGTTGATCGGCGGCGCGATGGTGTTGAGCCTTGTTCTCGCCGCGATTTTCGCTCCACTGATCGCGCCGCACGATCCGACGCGCGCAGTCGCCGCGACCTTCGGCGATCCGGGTGCGCCCTCGATGCGATTTCCGCTGGGCACCGACCAGCTTGGCCGCGACGTCCTGTCGCGAATCATTTTCGGCGCGCGCATCTCGCTGGTGGTCGGAGTCGCCGCAATGGCGCTGACAATGGCGATCGGCGTCACGATCGGACTGGGCTCCGGGTTCTTCGGCGGCGCGGTCGATCTGATCCTGATGCGGTTGACGGACGTGATGCTCTCGCTGCCGTTTCTCCTGCTCGCGATGGCGCTGGTCGCTGTCCTGCGCCCAAGCCTGCTGAGTGTTCTGCTGGTGATCGGTGTCGTCTCGTGGACGCAGGTCGCGCGCGTGGTCCGCGCCGAGGCGATGTCGATGACGGCGCGCGATTTCGTGCTCGCGGCGCGGACGCTCGGCGCTCCAGCACCGCGGTTGATCGTGCGCCACGTCCTGCCGAATCTGCTGCCGATCATCGTCGTAATGGCAATGCTCGGGACTTCGGGAACGCTGCTGCTCGAAGCGGCGCTGAGCTTTCTTGGGCTGGGCGTGCCGCCGCCCGCGCCCAGCTGGGGGCGGATGGTCGCGGAAGGAACCATGTATTTCCGCACCGCGCCGTGGCTCGCGATCTCACCGGGCCTCGCGATCTTTTACGCGGTGCTCGGCTTCAATCTGCTAGGCTACGGCGTACTCGGGCGGCGCACGCGATGATCGCCTGGCGGTGCTATGCGCTAGTTGGTATCGCGCTGGTCGCGGTCGCTCTCTGCGGATGCCGCGCCAATCGCGGCGCGTCGGAATTTCCGCCGCATGCGATGGTTCTGCGGCTGGCCGATGCGGACGATATTCCGACGCTCGACCCGGCTGCCGGTTACGACACACTCTCGTGGACCTTTGAGCAGGCCATTTTCGACACTCTAGTTCGTTACGGCGAGGACAACGTCGATCTCGAGCCGGACCTGGCGACGAGTTGGGAGTCCGCGCCCGACGCAATGACCTTCACGTTTCATTTGCGCCGCGACGCGCATTTTTCCACCGGTCGCGCCGTCACCAGCGATGACGTGCGCTACGGAATCGAGCGCGTGATCGACCCGGCGACGCGCTCGAAGGGAATGGAATACTACCGCGGGATCGCCGGGGCCGATGACTTCGCGACGCATCGCGTTGCGCACGTCAGCGGAATCGAGACGCCCGACGCGTGGACGATCAG
>JBAPSR010000504.1:0-6632 GCA_049281755.1 Binataceae bacterium (SeqCode) | reverse complement strand
GTGGTCGATCTTGTTCCTCGCGATGTTCTCGGGCGAGTTTGTAATGGGACACTGGGCGTTCTGAAGGGACCACCGTGCCTACCTGGCGTCGTTTTCGATCTCTTCGGGCGGCAGGACGTTGCGGAAGAATAGCCAGTAGAGAAAGGTGTTGAGCCCCTGCATCACGGCGGCGAACTCTAGCGGCAGCGACAGATACAGATGCTCCATGAACAGACCCGCGAGATACGGTCCAATCGCCGACATCACTTGCGAGGGAAAGTTTGCGAAGCCCGACGCGCTCGAGCGCTCGGCCGGCGCAATCACTCCCATCAGGTAGGATTGCCGCACCGGAATCGAGAGCATGTTGAAAATCGCGCGGATTCCATAGATCGCAACCGCCCATACGAACGTCGGCATCAGCACGACCATGAACAGCAGGACCGTCGCGATCCCGCGCGTCCATACCACCGAGCGCACCGACCCGAACATCAGCGCGATTCGTCCCGCCATCAGATACGGTATTGCGCTTAATATATTCAGCACGAAAAACGCCTCGGCCAGCTCCGCCGAGCCGACACCGAAGCGCCGGTAAAACCAGTACACCACGAACGGCCCGAGCATCCCGATCGCTAGCCCGTTGGTCGCGTTGGTGATCATGAAGCGGATGATGAGCTGCCACGACCGGGGCGACAGTCCCAGGCGCAGCCCCGGAGTGTTGGACGCCACCGCGGCAGACGCCGCGATCTTTTGCGCATGGCGCGCGGCGGCGTGGTCTTCATGCACCGGAATCACCGCGAACGCCATCGCGAAGCCGAGCAAGCCCGCGAAGACGAACAGGATGCGATAGGTTTCCAGCTCCGGCATCGCCGCCGCCCGATGCAACACCGACGGCAGCGCGGCGAGCAGCGTACCAGCCGCTGCGGCCATCACGCCCACGAACGAAAACGCGCCGAAGACGCGGGTGCGGTTGTAGTCGGTGGTCCGTTCGGCGACCAACGCCTGAACCGCTGGATAGAAGGGACCCCACGCGCCGCCGGCGAGCGCTCCGCCGCGCCCGATCGAACCAATCGAGGCGAAGATCACGATCCAGGTAAAGCTGCGCGCGAATGCGAACGCGACTGCGCCGATCCCGAGCATCACCGAAATCGCCATCAAGCAGTTCTTGCGTCCGAAGCGGTCGGCGAGCATCCCGACCGACATCGAGATTCCCGCCGCCGCGACCGCCGAGAATCCCAAAAGGATGCCCAGCGCGACCGCGCCATAGCCGAGCACGACCAGGTATAGCGGCAGGATGATCCCAAGGTAGCCTTGCGAGATGCTGCGCAAGACGCGCAGGACGAACAACCACACGAGGTCGCGGTTCAGCCACGCGATTCCAAGCATGCCGCCATCGGGCGGCTCTGTGACGCTGGGAGCGGCGGCGAATGCTGCGGCAGATTCTCCGGTCGGATCCGGTTTACTCTCGACGTTCATCCTGGATTTCAAGTCTGGCTGGCGCGCAGATTCACCGCTCAACTCGATCGGGCTCAACTCACCCGAGCATTTATGCGCCGGGCACGAACCCGGTTCAATGCATCGGCGCGGCGCCTTCGGAATCTTCCGGTACGCCGCGCGTGGGGAGCAGCAACAACAGCGGTACGGTAGCCAGAAGCATCGGGACCATGAGCCAGAAGCAATCGTTGTAGGCCATCATCGTGCTCTGGCCGTTGATGATCGAGTTGAGCATCGCCATATCGCGCCGCTGGCTCGGCGCCGCCTGGTAGCCGTTGTTGGCGAGAAATCCGCGAAAGCCGCGGTCGGTCGAGCGGAACGCCGGGTTGGTCGCGTTGACTCCGCTTACCAGGATCGAACGATGATACTGCGTGCGCCGAGCGACCAGCGTCGCGAGCAATGCGTAGGCGACGTTCCCCGAGACCCGGCGCATCAGCGTGGTCAAGCTCGAAGCCGAAGTCATCAGCGCGCGCGGAATCGTATTGAGCGTGACCGTGCTGGTCGTGACCATCGCGGCGCCCATCCCGACGCCACTCATGACCAGAATCGGCGCAAAGGACCAGAAGCCCACGCTCAACGAGAAATGGCCCAGTTGCCAGTACGAGATCACCAGCAGTGCGATTCCAAATCCGACCAGGATGCGCGGGCTCAAGATATTGTAGAGCCGCCCGACGATCGGCATCACCAGCATCATCGCGATCGCGCGCGGCATCAGCACCAGCCCCGCCTGGTATGCGGGGTAGTTCAGGAGATCTTCAGTGAACTGCGGGAGCAGGAACGCCGACCCGAACAGCGCGAAGCCGACCAGCACGCCGATACCGGTGCCGACGGTGAAAGGCACGTTTCGCGTCAGGCGGAAGTTGATCACCGGCTCGGAATGCTTGAGCTCCCAGATGACCAGTGAAAACAGCGCCGTCCCGGCGACAATCGCGCCGACGACAATCCAGTGGCTCGCGAACCAATCGACCTCTTCGCCGCGCTCGAGCACGATCTGCGTCGCGGTCAGGCCGATCGTCAGGAGCGCGATTCCGCCCCAATCGATCTTCACGATGCCGCGTTTGAGATATGGCGGATCGAAAACGAACGCGCTCACCATCAGCAGGCCGACGATGCAGATCGGCACGTTGATATAGAACACTGCCTGCCAGCCGTAGTTATCGACCAGCCATCCTCCGACCACCGGACCAACCGCGGGCGCCAGGATTACGCCCATGCTGAAGATCGCCATCGCCATCCCCTGCTCTGCCGGCGGAAACGACTCGCGCGCAATCGCCTGCGAGCACGGCATCAGGCTGCCGCCGCCGATTCCCTGCAGCACGCGATACACGATCATCTGGGTGAGGGTCTTGGAGGTGCCGGCCAGCACCGAGCCGACGATGAAAATAAACATCGAGGCCAGGAACAGCCGCTTGCGTCCGAGCAGCGTCGTCCACCACGCCGCCATCGTGATCATGATGATCTCGGCGATCGAGTAGGCGGTCGAAACCCAGGTGATCGTCAGCAGGTCCTGGCCGAAGCTGCCCATCATGTGCGGCATCGCGACGTTGACCACCGTCGCGTCCATCACCGACAGAAACGTGCCGATCATGACCGACGACGCGACCAGCCATTTGCCGGGCGCGAGCCGGATACCGGTCGGCGGAGGCGGCAGGATCTTTGGATGCGCAGCTTCGGTTGCCATCGGGATACGCGCGCGCCGCCGCGAGCGGCGCACCGATCTATTCTATCAACAACATGGCAAGACCCAAGGAACCGATCGAGCGTCTCCAGTCAGTAATTCGAGCGGGAAGCGGTTGGCACGCCGGCAACGCGGCGCGATTCGAGCATGATAATCTGCTAAGTGAAAAGATGTGGCGGCCATGGCTGCGAAGGAAGATCAGGGGTGAAGCTGTCGATTGTCGATCAATGTCCCGTGCCGGAAGGCTTCACGCCCGCCGACGCGTTGCGCAACACGATTGATTTGGCGCAACTCGCCGATCGCCTGGGGTACGAGCGCTATTGGATCGCCGAGCATCACGCGACCGGATCGTTCGCGAGCTCCGCGCCCGAGGTTCTGATCTCGCGCGTCGCGGCAGAGACCGCGCACATCAGGGTCGGCTCGGGCGGCGTGATGCTGCCGCATTACAGCTCGCTCAAAGTCGCCGAAGTTTTCCGGATGCTCCATGCGCTGTATCCGGGGCGGATCGATCTGGGGATCGGACGCGCTCCTGGGGGCAGTCCGCTCGATACGTTTGCGCTGCGGCGCGAGCGCACGCGCAGCCCGATGCCCGACGATTTTCCGCAGCAGATGGCGGAGCTGATGGCGTTTCTCTCCGCGAGCTTTCCCGACGAGCATCCGTTTCGCGAGATCGCGGTTTCACCCGCGATGCCCGATGCGCCGGAAGTATGGCTGCTCGGCTCGAGCATGTGGAGCGCGGCGGCGGCGGCGCAGTTCGGCGTTCCGTACGCGTTCGCGCACTTCATCGATCCGACGCACACGCGCAAGGCGATCGAATACTACCGCGAGCACGTCAACCGCGGCGGCGGCGCGCTCGCCGGGCAAACGATCCTCGCGCTCGGCGCAATCTGCGCGGAGACCGAGGCGGAGGCCCATCGCATCTACTCGAGCGTGCGCGCATGGGCGCAGCGCCTGCGCCAGGGGGGAGGACGCGGTCCGATTCCGACTCCGGAGCGGGCGCTGACGCAGATCGGATCAACCTACGGCCGGCTGCCGAACGACACCGGCGAATGGCCGCGCGTGTTCGTCGGCGACGCGAAGCATCTGCACGACCAGCTCGCGCGTATCGCCGAGGAGTTGCACATCGACGAAATAATGATCGTGACGGTCGTACACGATCATCAGGCGCGCCGCCGCTCCTACGAACTGCTCGCCGACGCCTTCGGCCTCACTCCGCGCACAGACTAATTGCCCTTCAGCGCCTTGATATCGTCGAGCAGGACTTTTTCGTGGCCCTGCGGATTCACCTTGGCGTAGGATTTGCGCACGACGCCCTTGGGATCGATGACGAAGCTCGAACGCTCCCAGAATTTCATGCTGTTCCATTCCGCCTGATTGATTCCGCACGCCTTCATCAGATCCGATTTCGGATCGGCCAGCAGATCGATGGTGAAGCTGAACTTGTTGCAGAAGCTCTTGTGCGAGGTCACGTCGTCGGCGCTGACACCCAGCACGGTGACGCCGGCATGGTCGAAGTCGGCCTTCGAGGCGGTGAACGACTTGCCCTGGATCGTGCAACCCGGCGTGTCGTCCTTCGGGTAGAAATAGACCACCAGCCACTTGCCGGCGAAGTCGCCGAGCTTTACGGTTTTGCCGTCCTGGTTGGGCAGCGAGAAATTAGGAAACGCGCTTCCTGCTTCGAGCATGATTCACCTGGTCCTTCTTATGGATGTTTGATCGCCGCGGCGCAGCCGCCGCGATCAACCTTATAGCACGCCCGCGCGGTCTATCGCCTCACTTATGCGCATCCATCCGATTCTTGATTTCGGCATCACTCACGTCTTCGATATGCGCGCTGATGAACCAGGTGATGCCGCACGGATCGACCACCCACGCGTTGCGATCGCCGTAGGGTTTGTCGGAGGGGGCCTCGACCGATTTCGCGCCGGCCGCGAGCGCGCGCGAATAGGTCGCATCGACGTCGTCGACGTACAAATAGATCGAGGCCGGCGCGGGCTCGGCCTGCCCGATCATGACCATCGAGTCGCCGATCCGGAATTCGCCGTGAACGTGTCCGTTGCCCAGATCATGATAGCGGGTCTCGGCGCCGCCGAACGCGCGCGCCACGAAATCGATCAGCTTGCGCGCGTCGGCAACATACAAAAACGGCGTCGCAGTGTGAAATCCTTCAGGCCTACGTTTTACTGATGCCATCGTAATCTCCTTGAATAGCAGGGTCTTCGTTTATGCGCCGATTCATCCCACGCGCGGATCGTCGGCGAAGGAAACTTCGTCGGTCTTGTTCGGCGTGCAGTACAGTATCGTCACCCAATCCTTTGGGAGCTGGCGATGCCATATGCCGCTGGGGCACACGAATGCGTCGCCCGCGCGAATCGTACGCACAACAGGACCGTCGTCGGTCAGCGCCGTCAGCTCGATTTCGCCATCGAGCGCATAGAGCAACTCGTCGCCGTGATGCCGCTCCCACGGCGTCTGTCCCGAAAAGCGCATCACGCCGAGCCTCAACCGATCGAGATCGGTCAGATGCACGTATGCCGCGTTGGCTTGCTGCGCGGTGGTCGCCTTTGTGATCGCGAGCGGAGTCGCGCGCGCCGCAGCCGCGGTCACGTTGTAGGACGGGATCGCGGAGCCCGCACTTGGCGGAGCGACCCGCGCCGCGTCGGGCGACATCGGATAAGCGTCTGGTACGCGCGGATCGGACAAGTCCGAGCCTTCGGTGCCTGCGCCCGGCGTCAGCGAGAGCTCGGAAACGAAAGGACGCGGAATCTGGCGATGCCATAATCCGGGCGGGCAGATGAAGATCGAGCCCTTGTGCGCAAACGAGGTGACCGGACCCGCGTCGGTCAGCGTGACCACGTCAGCGGCGCCGTCGACAATATATAGCATCTCGTTGCCGCCCGGATGGCGCTCCCAATGCGTGGGCGTGCGCGCATAAGACGCGACCAGCGTGGTCTCATTCACGGGCTGGAGAAAGCGCATCGAGGAATCAGGCAGCCCCTCGAGCGCGGCGCCGATGTCATGCGGGAAGAGCGCAGGACGGCGCTCGATATCGTCGAGGATCGCGTAGATTTGCGCCTCGGTGAAATCCCGCGTGATCGCGGGCGTCAACGCCGGAACTCCAGACTTCTGCGCCAGCTCGCGCTTCAAGCGCGCCTTGAACTCGTGGCGCGGAAGGTCGCGCAGGTCAGACGCGATACGCATCAGCGCCGCGACTTTCGGATCAAGCTTCACTTGCGGATCACCCGAGTTGGACATCATGGCCTCCACGGCCATATCGAGTTGGGCCGACAGGCTCGTGCGTTTAGCCATTGCAGTCACCAATCCGGTTTCTGAGATTGTGCAACGCGCGAAACTGAAGCTGCTTGATCGCGCCCTCGCTGCGGCCGAGCACGCTTGCTATCTCCGCGATACTTTTCTGCTCGGCAAAGCGCATCGTGATCACGCGGCGCTGGTCGTCGGCGAGTTCATCGACCATCTTAAACAG
>JBAPSR010000503.1:0-11374 GCA_049281755.1 Binataceae bacterium (SeqCode) | reverse complement strand
CGCTTCAACTGGTCGGCGTGGGACGCGTGGCCCGAGGATCTGGCCCGGCGCGATCCTTCCGCGCTCGACGCCGCGCGGCGCGAACTGGCAGGCGCGATCGCGATGTACTCCTGGTGGCAGTTCATCGCGGATCGGCAATGGGCCGTCGCGCGCGCGCATGCGCATCGAGCAGGCGTGCAGCTCGGCGGCGACATGGCGTTCTCACCCGCGCGCGACAGCGCCGAGGTTTGGGCGAATCAGGCGATGTTCGATCTCGAGCGTACCGTCGGCGCTCCTCCGGACTCATTTAACCGGCGCGGACAACGATGGGGTCTGCCGCTGCCGCGATGGCATGCGATGCGCCAGGACGGTTTTCGCCTGTGGCGAACGCGTGCGCGCCGCGCAGGCGCGATGTTCGATCTCGTGCGTATCGACCACGTGGTCGGAATCTATCGGACATTCTCGTTCGGTCCGGATCCCGATGCCGAGGGCACCTTCAGCCCGTCCGAAGAGAACGATCAGGTTGCGCAGGGCGAAGAGATCATGCGCGCACTGCGCGAGGCGGCGGGAGAGTGCGAGATCGTCGCCGAGGATCTCGGCTCGGTGCCGCAGTGGGTTCGCGATTCGCTGACCCGGCTCGGAGTTCCCGGATACAAGGTGATGCAATGGGAGCGTGAAGGGTGGGGCGGCCCTGACGAACGCTTCAGGAGCCCGTCCGCTTATCCTGAATTGTCGCTTGCGACGACAGGAACGCATGACACCGAGACGCTATCTGTCTGGTGGCGCGAGCAGCCCGTGAGCGAGCGCGAGAGACTCTGCGCGGCGCTGGGCATCGCGGGGCGCATAGATCCGCGGCGTGACCGGCTCGACGGGAACGCGCTCGACGCGGTCATCGAGACGTTACTCGCCTCGCCGTCGCGTTACGTGATCCTTCCGATCCAGGACTTGTTCGGATGGAACGCGCGGATAAACCGTCCCGGCACCGTAAGTGACTCGAACTGGAGCTACCGCCTTCCTCTGACAATCGGCAAGCTCGCCGACAACCCGGCGATAAAAGAGCGCGTCGCCCGGCTGCACGCGATTGCTGAGCGCACTGGAAGGATTCCCACTGCCGAGAAAGATGGTCAATCGCATTGATCGTGTTTCTATGATATGAATTCAGGAATGAAAAGTATGAAAGCTAAGGTCGCCGAGCGCGGGCAGGTGACCATTCCGAAACGGCTGCGGGACCGTTTGGGCGTCAAACCCGGCACCACCCTGGAGTTCAGTGAAGAACACGGCCGTCTGGTTGCCGTCAAGGCCGTTACGGCGGACCCGGTGAGCCGAGTATACGGATGCCTCGGCGGCAAATTCAGCACCAATACCTTCATGGCTCGAATTCGGGGCGTGCGGGATTGATCACCGCCGTTGACACCAACGTACTAGTTGACATTTTTGGCGCCGATCCCGTATTCGGCGGGAGATCCGCCGAAGCCATGCGCCATTGCATGCGCGAAGGGGCGGTGGTGGCGTGCGCTGTCGTATGGGCCGAAGCCGCGGTGGCGTTTTCGGGCCCCGAAGAGTTTTCGCGGGCAATGAATGACTTGTCGGTGGCGTTCGATCCGTTCATTCCGGAAGCCGCGGTCAAGGCGGCCCAAGTGTGGCGCCGCTACCTGGCTCCAGGCGGCCGACGAACCCGGATCGCCAGCGACTTTCTGATCGGCGCACACGCGCAGAGTGCAGCCGACCAGCTCCTGACCCGCGACCGCGGCTTTTTCCGCCGATACTTTGCCGGTCTGAAAGTGATCGATCCTTCGCGTCCGTAACCACTGTCGGTTTAGCTGCTCAAGCCTCGCGCAGCGAATCGACGACGCCCATTCTTGCGGCGCGCCAGGCGGGGAGGATTCCGCCGAGCGCGCCGATAATCGCGGCGACTACCAGGCCCGCGACGAATGCCGACGGGGCGAGGCGAAATGAGAAAATGAAAGTGGCGACGTTCATCAGGCGGCTCTGAAGGCCGGTTCCATATGCGACTGCCACGCCGAGAATCTCGCCTGCGACGCCGCCCGCGAGCCCTAGCGCGGTGCTTTCGAGAATGAAGCTCAGCAGGATACTCGCGCGGCTGAAGCCGAGCGCGCGCAGCACGCCGACCTCGCGCGAGCGGCGTGCAACCGCGGCGTACATCGTATTCATTCCGCCGAACATCGCGCCGATCGCGAGAATCAGTGCGACGATCATCCCCAGATTGCGCAGCTTGTCGGCGAGCTCCGACTCGGCGGCGTAAAACTGCGCCTCCGGCATCGCGTCGAGATCGAGCCGCGCGTCGTGGGTCAGCGCGGCCTTGAAGCTCGTGGCCATTGCGGGCCGCAGCGTCACATGCATCGAGGAGTAGATCCCGCCCATGTGGACGTCCTGCTCGAGCAAATCCAGGTCGGTCCAGACCTCGGACTCGCGCGCGCTGCCGGCGTCGGAAAAAATCCCGACGATCGGCCATTCGTGACGTCCGAAGTGCAACACCTGCGGTGGCGCGAGCGCTGGAAATCGCGCGGCCAGGCGCCGCCCGACGATCATCTCGGTCCTGCCCGCGACCGGCATCCGTCCGCTGACGATTCGAATCCCGCGATGCACTTTGAAGGCGATCGGATAGACCCCGCGCAGAAAGGTGAAGGAGCTTGCGTCGATCGGCGCGTCGGGCGCCGGATTGAAAGCGGTGACCGTCTCGGGCGAGATTAGCGGTGCGCCAGAGGCGTCGGCCGCGATCTCCGGCCGGGTGCGGAGGATCTCGTATTGCTCGCGGGTGATGCTGCTCGAGGGCTCGGAGGTCACCGCGCGGCTCAGCACGATCCAGTCGTGCGCCTCCCCTTCTTCGGTCATCGTCGAGCGCAGTCCCGCGACGAAGCCGAGCAACAGGAACAGGATCATCACGACCAGCGCGATTCCGAGCGCGGTCATCGCACTGGTCGCGCGCCGCACCATCAGGCTTCGGAGATTGTATCGAATCGGGATCATCAGCAGGCGCGCGCAGCGTTGCGATGCGGCGTCATCCCACCTGCCGCAGCGCGATCGCCGGCGGGGTGCGCACCGCGGCGATTACGGGAATCGCGCCGCTTAAGATTCCCACGGCGATCGCAACCCCTACCGCCTGCGCCGCGCCCGCGGGCGTAACCCACAACGCGCTCATGCGCCCGATTGCGCCCATCGTAGTGCCGCCCCAGAAGAACACCAGCGCCGCGCCCGCGCCGAGCACTCCGCCGATTGCGCCGAGCGCGCCGCATTCGCCCAACAGCATCATTGCGATCGCGCGGCGTCCGAAGCCGAGCGTGCGCATCACCCCAACCTCGTTCATCCGCTCGCGCACCGTCATCGCGGTCGAATTCGCCGCAATCAGCAGCACCGTCAACACCACCACGGCGCACAGGCTCAGCACGATGCCGCGCACGTTGCCGAGGATCGAGAGTCCGCCGGCCAACGCGTCGCTCTCGGTCACGGTGCGAGTCTCGAAGTCGGAGTTGTGGAAGGTCGAGTCGATTTCACGGATGAGCGGCGCGACATCCTGGGCGCGATCGACCCTGACCGCCAGATTCATCGCGATGTCGGGATTGGGCAATCCGGCTGCGCGCTTCGCCTCTTCAAGATAATCGCGCCGAAACGCGAACAGGTTCGGATAGCGTTTCGACGGCATCTCGCCCAGCAGCACGAAGGTGAGTTTCAGGTGGCCCGCGTCGACTCCGCGCAGCGTGACTTGCTGGCCCGGATGCCAATGATACTTGTTCATCAGCACGTGGCCGGCGAATGCGCCGCGCCGCTCGCGGGTGAAGGCGCGGCGCGCCTCGCCGCTCAGATCGTAGTCGGGAAAGACATCGGCGATCTCAAGCCCTTCGGCGACAGCGAGAATCTGATCGCTTACGTCTTGATAGGTTGCCGGCCACGCTTTGATCGCGACGCACGCGGCGGCGCCGTGCATCTGGCGAATCTGATCGCAGTATCGCGCCGGCATCCCATACAGCGGCAGGTTGCGATTGATCACGATCAACCGCAGCGATGCGGAGGCGTCGTGAACGATTCGGTCCATCGAGCCGGGCACCGATACCAGCACCAGGTAAACGAACGTCGCCAGCGCGATTGTCAGCGAAGTCAGCGCCGTGCGCCGAAGGCTGCGGCGCATGTTACGCGCGATAAGTCTCAGCAGATACAACCCGTCCCCCGTCCGAGTCGCGATCGAAATATATCTGGGCCGCGCATGCCGCGCCCCATCCGCAGCCGTAGCGCGTGCGCGTCCGAATGCGCACTCTTAAGTTGACTGCCGCACGCGATCATCTAATACCCGCGCTCGTGGCCTAATTCAAATCCTCCATTGTTAGACAGAACCGGCTTTGACTATAACCATTCAAGGCCAGGAGGTGCGCACGATGGGTCCGTTGACCGGTATCAAGATTCTCGATCTCAGCATGGTCGTCGCCGGGCCATTCTGCACCATGATTCTGGGTGATCTTGGCGCCGACGTGATCAAGATCGAGCCGCCCGAGGGCGAGGTCACGCGCGTGGTCGTTGCGCAACAGCGTGGCGGAGTGCCGGTTGGAATCCTCAACTGGAACCGCAACAAGCGTGCGATGGTGCTGGACCTCAAGCGTCCCGGCGCGGCCGAGGTGTTTCTGCGGATGGCCGAGCAGGCCGACGTTGTCGTGCAGAACGTGCGGCCCGGCGTGGTCGATCGGCTGGGTGTCGGCTACGAGGCGGTCGCCGCGCGCAATCCTAAAATCGTCTATTGCTCGATGGCCGGGTACGGCTTCAAGGGACCGTATCGCGACAAGCCGGCCTACGATCCGATCATCCAGGGCATGGCCGGCGTGATGGCGACGCAGCGCACGCAGGGGCGTCCGCGCGCGGTCAAGAACATCATCGCGGACAAGGTCACCGCGATGACCGCCGCGATCGCGATTCTGGCCGCGCTCAACGAGGCGCGCAGTGGCAAGGGCCAGCATATCGAGCTCGCGATGATCGACGCTGTCGCCTATTACCTGATGGGCGACACGATGGCGCGCCACACGCTGCTGCCGCACAAGCCGGGAGTGCCGCCCGCGATGGGCACGCTCGATCCGTTCAAGACCGCCGATGGCTACATCACGATTGCGCCGCTGACCGATAAGCACTGGACCTCGATGCTCGAGTCGATCGGGCGTCAGGAATTGTTCCAGGGCGACGAGCCGCGTCCTGAGCGCGTCAAGCGAGCGATCAAGGCGCTGATCGATATTTTTCCGACTGAAAGCTCGGCCTACTGGCTCGAGCGGATCGAAAAGGCGGACGTGCCGTGCGGGCCGGTCAACGATTTCGACACGATTTGGACCGACCCGCAATTCGTCGCCAACGAGACCTTCGTCGAGTACGACCATCCGCAGGCCGGGAGGGTGCGAGGCGTGCGTTCGCCGGCGCGTTTTTCGAAATCGAAAACCGAATTTTGGCGCCATGCGCCCGGACTCGGGCAGCACACCGATGACATCCTGAAAGATTTCGGGTTTGGCGCCGACGAAGTCGCGCGGCTGCGCGCTGATCACGTGGTGAACTAGAGCCGACGTGCCTGCCGGTACTCGCCGCGAGGTCGAGGCATCTCCTCTATCGACGCTGGTCGTCGTTGCCGTCTGGATCGCTGTCGCAGCATATGCGGCGTTCTGGGTGCCGCGGCGTCTGCCCGCCCGCGCGCGCGATTTCGATTTCGGTGTCTACTACGCCGAAGCGCTGGCGCTCGCGCAGCATGACAATCCCTACACGGTTGACTTGAAGCCGATCGCCGCGTCGTTTGGCTTCGATATACGCCCGGTTGACCATGCGACCGATCCACCGCCGTATCTGCTGATGATCGAGCCGCTGGCGGCGACGGGTCCTGCGCGAGCGTTCTGGATTTGGACTGCGGCGAATGCGGCGATGCTCGCGCTGGCACTGTGGCTGCTCTTTGGGATCGATGCGGCAGGTCCGCGAAGCGCGGCGCTGTTGGCGGCGGTGGCGATAGCCTATCCTCCGGTGCGCGCGCTGTTCTTTTTCGGCCAGAGCAAAATGTCGATCCTGCTCGCGCTCGCGGCTGCGATGCGCGCGCTCCAGCGGCGGCGCGACGCGAGCGCCGGGCTGCTGCTCGCGTTCGCGTCGCTCACGCGTATCTTTCCGCTCCTGATGGCGATCTTCCTGATCCTGCGCCGGCGGTGGCGCGCGTTAAGGTACATGGTCGGCGGAATCGCCGTGGGTGTGATGGTGACGGTTGCGGTGCTGGGCCTGAGCGCGACCATCGACTGGATCGCGGGTATCAAGATTCTCACGCTGACGATGTTTCTGGACGCGGGCGAGAATGTCGCGTTGCGCGCTTTCGTCTCGCGCCTCGTCTGGGCTGTGTTTGGAGTCCAAGCAAGCGGTGGGAGCGAGATCGCTCGTCAGGCTGCCGTGATGCTGAGCGTGGCCGCCGCTTTCCTCTTGACCTGCGTGCCCACCCTGCGTGCGGCGACTGGAGATCAGGAGGCGGATCTTCGGCTGTTCGGTTTGTGGGTAGTCGCGGCGGTGATGCTTTCGCCGATCGCGTCGATCTACGACATGATCCTCCTGCTGGTTCCGCTTTCTCAAATCGCCCAGCAGGCGTTTACCGCGCGAGCCTTCGGCGCCGCCGCCGTCCTCGCAGTAGCGAGCGTCGCCTTGATGTTCCTCGTTTGCGGGTCCGGATGCCTCAACTCGGTCGGATGGATCGTCTCGTATCTGCTGGTGCGGCGTATCGGATTGCCAATCGGCGCTTTAATTGCGGAAGGCGCAACGCTCTCGCTATTTCTAACCTATGCTGCCGCTTATTGTTCCGCTCTGGAACCCGCCGCGGCCTCGGGCGAGCCTCTTTGAAAGCCTCCGCCACCCGCCTATTGTATCGTCACGACGGAGGAGAGTGGGGTGGATGCGGGCAGTATAGCGTTGTCGATTCTGGTTCCGGTTTTCAACGAACGGTACCTCGTAGGCGAATCTCTCGCCCGGCTCGCCATCCTGGAGGATCATCCCAATCTATCGCGAATCGAAGTCATCGTCGTCGATGACGGTTCGACCGACGGTACCGCGCAGGCGCTGAGCGCTTTCGCTCAGGAGCACGCTGCCAGCGGCAGCCGCATCCAGTGGCAGTTTCTCGCGCACGAGCACAACGCCGGCAAGGGCAAGGCAATCCAGACCGCTCTGGCGCACGCGACCGGTGACGCTTGCATCATTCACGACGCCGACCTCGAGTATCATCCGGCGGACATCGGACGGATGGTCACAGCGTATCTGGCTAATGGCGCGGATGCTGTGTTCGGGTCGCGCTTCACCGGCAGCGACGTTCGAAGGGTCCTACTCTATCGGCATCAGGTGGCCAACAAGATTTTGACCCTGATGTGCGATCTGGTATCGAATCTCAACCTCACTGACGTCTGGACGTGCTACAAAATGGTACGCACGGAGCTGCTCAAGTCGATACCGCTTTCGAGCAGCGACTTCCAGATCGAACCGGAGCTGACTATCAAGCTGGCGAAGCGGGAAGCGCGAATCTTCGAAATCCCGATTAGCTATTTTGGCCGCACCTATCGCGAGGGCAAAAAGATCCGCGCCCGCGACGGTCTGCTGGCGTTGCTCGCGATCCTGCGTTTCGGCGTCAGCGACGAAATTTATCGCGCCGACGAATATGGGAGCCAGATTCTGGCGCGGCTGTCACGAGCGCCGCGCTTCAACCTCTGGATGGCGGATGCGATTCGCCCGTTTTGCGGGGACCGGGTTCTGGAAATAGGCAGCGGAGTGGGAAACCTGAGCCGCGCGCTTCTGCCACGGACAAATTACGTAGCCAGCGATATCAATCCTCTTTACTTGCAGACTCTTACTAATCTATCGGTCGAACGGCCGTATTTGCGCGCCAGCTATTGCGACGTCAGCGACATGGCGTCGTTCCCCGCGCTCGCGCATGGATACGATACCGTCATATGCCTCAATGTGCTCGAGCATGTCGATGACGCGCGGCAATCTCTGCTCAATATCAAGTCCGTGCTGGCGCCGGATGGGCGCGCTATAGTACTGGTTCCTCAGGGACCGCGGAATTTTGGAACGCTCGACGAGGTATTGGGGCATCGCCGCCGCTATACCCATGACACCTTGACCGAGCTCGGCACGCAATGCGGGATGAAGGTGCGTACGATGCTCGAATTCAACCGGATGGGCACTGTCGCGTGGTGGCTCAACGGCCGCCTGCTTCGGCGCAAGCGCTTCGGACTCGCGCAAATCTGGTTGCTGAATCTGATTACTCCGCTCATGCGCGCGCTCGACGGGGTGCTGCCGATCGCGCCGCTTAGCCTGATCGCGGTCATGGAGCCAGACGCGGAAACCGCGGCGTCGGGCTATGATGCCGTTGTGGCTGCGCCGCCTAAGTCTCTCGAGCGTGCAGCTCCGGTACGCGGATAGCTCACGATGGAGCGGCGGTCAGATAACGCGGCTGCGCGTGGCCCCGGAGTTTCATCAGAGCGAACAAGCAATCTGTGGGCCGCGCTGCTGTGCGTCTGTGCTCTAGCGTATGTGGCTGCGTGGGTGCGTATTCTTCCCAGCCGTGCCAAAAATACCGATTTTTCTCAGTTCTATGTATCCGCGCTCCTGATGAGGAATCATCAGGATACCTACAACACTGATATTCACACACTTGGCGCATCACTCGGACTTGATACAGCGAATATCGATCACGCTAATTACCCTCCGACATTCTTGATGATATTCGAGCCACTAACCCTTCTGCGCCCCCGCGCGGCGTTCTGGGCGTGGACGGCGATTAATGGAGCCGCATTGGCGATCTCGCTGTGGATACTGCTGCGGCCCGTCGCGAAGTACGGGACGCGGGCCGTAGTAAGCATGATCGCGCTCGCACTCATCTATCCTCCGGTTACTAATCATTTTTATTATAGCCAGAGCAAGATTGTATTGCTGCTGATGCTGACGGGAATGATGCTGGCGCTCGAGCACCGCCAGGAAATCGCCGCGGGCATGCTTCTGGCCCTCGCCACGATGTGGTTGATGTTTCCAATTGCGTTGTTCGGATACCTGATTCTGGCGCGGCGCTGGCGTGCTGCGCTTTGGGCCGTGGCTGGGATTATCGCGCTGGTTGGGTTGACACTGCTGGTCGCCGGCGTCGCGAATACGGTCAATTGGAGAAATGGAATAGGGGTCATTACCAATACATTCTGGTATAGCCAGTCCACCAATGTCGCGATCGGTTCGTTCGTGTCGCGCTTGTTCTGGGACGCCTTCGGTCCTGATTTGGGACCGCGCCTCGACCTGGTCCGCAGGGGGTCGGGTGCGTTCGCCCAGATAGGAATCCTCGCACTAGCCTGTATCCCGGTACTCAAGAATCAGCGGCGCGGCGATCCGGATTCGCGCCTGTTCTGCCTTTGGATAATAGCGTGTGTGCTCGCCTCGCCGACGGCGTGGATTTACAACATGGTACTGTTGCTAATCCCGTTTTCGCGCATCGCGCTTGCTTCTGCGGCAGGTGCTATCCGGCCGGCGGCGGTCAGGTTCGCGAAACTCAGTTACGCGGCGATATTCCTGGTCTGTCCAACTGGATGCGTTCACTACGTCGGGTCGTTTTTTTATCCGCTGGCGATGCGAACCGGATTGCCGATTTTCGGCGTCGCGACGGAGGGCGCCGTGCTCTCGTTGCTGATGGCGTTCGTCGCGGCCTATCTGTTCGCGGCAGAGCCCGGCGATTGGGAGGTGGCGGGATCGGGTAGCATCAGGTACGGCGGCCCGGGCGCGGCGACCGTCCGGTAGTTCTGCTCGATCGCCGTGCGCAAATCCTTCCAGAAAAACGGACGGCCGCGAAACTCGCGTCTGAGCCCGTCGGAGTCGAGCGCAAACGCAGCGATTTGATGTTCGCGAATTTGCACGAGCAGTGCAGAGTCGTCAAAGTTCCCTCGCGAGCGCATCGAGCCGAGAACCATCAGGTCGATCCATTCAAGGTTGCGGCGCCGATCAATAAGGCAAAGGTCGGCGTTATCGGTGAGGACTGGTCCGTCGATTGCACCAAGCCGAGCAAGCGCAGTCGCGTTCCACGGTTCGAGCGCGATCAGATCGCATCGGAGCGACGGCCGGAAAACCCCCGCGAGCGTCATCCCGCGAGTCGCGGGCGCGAGGACCAGGTACCCAGCCGAGAGTCCTAGCGCGAGCGCGGCGGCGGACGCGGCGCCGATTGCCGGACGCATCGCACGCGCGCGTTCGAGGATCATGTCGATACCATTGGCCGCGACAACCGCGACTGCCGCCAGCGTCGGAATGAAGTAGTATGCGTTGCTGCCCCATCGGATCGACGACAAAAAATTCTCTGCGATCGCGACGCCGAGATAACACAGCATCAGGCGGTCCGTCGTTCTCCGGCGCAGGATCGCGGCGCCGGCCAGCACGGCCAGCACCGGAGTGCCGCCGACCAGGATCGCGATCCACTCAATCGCAGCGCGGACGTCGTATCGCGTAACCCCGAGCGCTCCGAACGCGTTGAGCCAGTATGTTGGAAAGAGGCTCGCGAGAATCGCGATTCCGGCCGCGACGATCGCGAGCCAGCCTGTTGCGAGCGTCAATGCCCTCCGCCTATCGCCGGAAAGCCAGCAATAAAGGACTACTGCGGCGATTCCGGCCACGCGTCCCTGCTTGATGAAAAACGTGATCGTGAACATCGCGAGCGCCGGAATCGAGAGTCCGGCCGCGAACGCCGCCAGCCCGCCAAGCTCGCAGGCCAGCGCCGGCATATCGACGCGATAGTCGAAACCCCATCGCTGGATTATCGGCGCGACGATGAAGCCCAGCGCCGCGAGGATCGAGGCGCCTGCGCTTGCGCCTGTCTTGCGCGCGAGGATGAAGATCAGCACGCTCGCCGTCAGCGTGGCGGCAAGCGTGATGATCCTGCCAGCCTCGAGCGCGGCAATTGCCCCGCTTCCGAACCTCGGCGCGAGCATCGCAGTGAGCCAGGGAACGACAGGTCCGTAAACCAGCGGGATATATGGTGGATGCCGAAAGTCGCGGTAGAGCGCGACTCCGCGCACGTAAAGATCGACTCGCACTGCGAGCTGCGCCGGGCCGTAATCCCAAGTGACCGGCGCGTCGACCCTGCACATCCATCCCTGGATCGTGCGCGCCGCTGGCAGGAGCATCGCGGCGACGGCGACGATCGCCGCTGGCGCTTTGCGCATGGTTCCCCTTTTTTTCCGGCCGCCGCATGCCGGCGCGCGAGCGTCACAGCGCCCGCGCGAAGCACGCCGCCGGATTGCCGTGGAATCTACGCGATATGCCCGCCGGATGCATCCACGCCCCGGTTCTGCCAAACTTCCGCAGGGGTTGGGCTTCGCGCCGCGTTACGTTTCGCGCTGCAAGAATGAATTCACTTCGGAAAGATGCGATC
>JBAPSR010000502.1:0-2073 GCA_049281755.1 Binataceae bacterium (SeqCode) | reverse complement strand
CCGGTGGCGAAATCCCATCCCGTGGTTGCAGTGTAAGCAGGATCGAATGCGGAATGGGAAGTCGACAGTACACCGTAGGTTCCGCCCGCGCTGTAACAGTCGACTGAGCCCGTGCACGGCACATCGTTGTCGCCCTGGGTAACGTCATAGAAGATGCAGGAGCTGGAAACGTCGTTGCCCTGCGTCGAGTTGCAAGCCGATGAACCGCTCGATCCATATTCCGTAGCGGCGAGCGAATAGTAAGTCGGGTTGGGATTGCCCTGCCGGTCGCCGGTGTGCTGGTTAATCAACGCCTGGACGCCGGCCATTATCGGCGCGGCAAATGAAGTCCCGCCATATCCCGTTTCACATCCTCCGTGGGACGAGTCGCAGACGACATAGGAATGTCCCCACGGCCCATCGGATGCGAAGAGCGACACGTCAGGGAGATCGCGCACGCCGTCCTTCGGATTGCCGAACACCGACTGCCAGCCCGGCTTCGCATATCCCGCGCAAGTCCCGCTGACGATGCCCGAACCCGAAACCGACGGAGCTCCGGTTGCGCACCCGCTCGGACCGCCGCTGCCTCCGGCTATATTGAGGAAGTATCCTGCATTGCACAGACTCGACGAGCCGTAGATCGTGAATTCATAGCCGAGATTGTCGTAGTAGCCGATGGTTATACTGCTTGCACAGCTATCGTTCCACGGGATCTCGAGAATATAGGATTTTGCCGAGCCGCCGCCGGCGGTGTTTGAGCTGTTCCAGTAGGTGGCGTTCGTCCCCGAGTAGGTATCGCCGAAATCGGTGCCGCCCACCGCGACGTTGTAAGGAGTGGACGCCGAGCCGTTGACGGCAATGCCGCGGCTGGCCACCGTTTCGTCGCCGTTTCTAACATATCCCTGGTCAGCGTACGCGGCCGCGGAGTCGCCCGCCGCGACGAAAATCGAAATCCCTTTTCCCACGGCGGTTTGATATATCGAATAGATCGCGGCGTTTGCTGCCGCGCCTTCGACCGCTTCCGCAGTGCCGTAGCTGTTGCTGATGATCGCGGGAGGGGTGCCGGTCGCATTGACCAGATTCTCCATCGCGAGCAATTGCCCTGGTGTCGAGGTGTCGCTGCAGGAAGCGAGCGTGATGGTTGCGCTTGGCGCGGACGCGCTAGCCCACTCAGCGTCCAGTATCGCTTCGGTTTCGGCTCCATTGACGCCAGGATCGGTGCATCCTGTACCAGGATGGATCTGCGAAAACGATCCGTCCGTATAACCGGAGAGACCAAACGTCGAACGGAAAGTTGTCCAGTCGCCGGCTGAATAAACGTCGCCGTCCTCGATCACCACGACCGTCTCACCTTGTCCCGATATGCCCATCGCGAATAGCGGATTCAGGTTGTAGATCGTAGCCAGATCGGGTGGGGCGACTGCGTATTCGCAAACTCCGTCGCTGCAATCGAACGTGTAATTTGGATTCGTGCGATACTGCGGCTGCGGCCGGAAGTCGTTCAGCGAGACCACGCCAACCACCGCGGGCGCAAGCGCGGCCGGAATCTGCGGATCGCTCATGTTGGCGAAGTGCATCTTTCCATTCACCTCGAGATGATGAATCTCGGTATGGAACGCCTGATCCACATCGCTCGCGGTGCCCGAGAAATCGATCACCATCGCGTTTGGATAAACCTGGTTGACGATGAAGCCGTGCGAGTTGAGCCACGCCGTGATCGTGTTCACGTCGTGCGCCGACGCTCCGTAGCGATCGCCAATTTCCTGCGCGGTCAGCCAGTGATGAAAATTCGGCGACTTGGGGTCTTCGAGTTCATCGAGATATTTATCGAACGCCTGTTCGCGCTCGGCCGGCCGCCGCAACTGGAGCAGCATGTGGTCCATCGCAAAGTCGGCGGCGACCGGACCTCGGTCGTTGGCGGGGTTCGCTTCCGGCCGCGTGTTGCCGGCAAGCGTGATCAAATCGCTTTCGCTGATCGGTTGCGTGATCAGAGCGCGCGCCGCTGGTGCGGCTTCAGCGAGACGGGGAAACCCTGCCACAGTTGCCGCAATAATGACGACGCACGCGATCGTCGAAAGAGTTACCCGCCCAATT
>JBAPSR010000501.1:0-1616 GCA_049281755.1 Binataceae bacterium (SeqCode) | reverse complement strand
CGGCGGCGGCGACTGCGCGCCCGAAGTTGCCGCCGGATGCGGACGCAGCGTGACGCGGATTTTTGCCTGCCGCGCGCCAAGTCCGAGCACGCCCGCGCGCGGAGTCGCGAGCACCTCGATCGTCACGTCATCTTCCTTGAGGGGTTTTTCGGGCGCGCCGAGCTCGGCGAGCGCCTGCCTGATCGCTTCTTCCACCGTCGCGGCGGTGACTTCGATTGGTTCGGTGATACTCATGCGGTGGCCGGGCTAGAGGCTTTGAATTCGCGGTTTAGAAACACCTGCTGGACGACGCCGAGCACGTTCGAGGCAAAATAGTACAGCGACAGTCCGGCGGGAAAGTTCACGAACATCACGGTGAAAATAATCGGCGTCAGCATCATCATGCGCTGCTGATTCGGATCCGGCGAAGTCGGCGACATCCACTGCTGCAAAAACGTGCTCGCGCCCATCAGCAGAACCAGCACCGGCAGTCCGTGGCAATCGATATACGGGATCCGCGGCATCCACGACAGCGGCAGACAATCGGGCGCCGACAGGTCGCGAATCCACAGAATAAACGGCGCGTGGCGCAACTCGACCGCGTTCAGCAGCGCTTCGTACAAGCCGATAAAGATCGGGAACTGGATCGCCATCGGCAGGCATCCGCCGACCGGGTTGACGTGGTTGCGCTTGTAGAGATCGACCATCTCTTTCTGCTGGCGCTCGCTGTCGTCCTTGAATTTCTGCCGGATTTTTTCCATCTGCGGAGACAGCCGCTGCATCTTCATCATCGAGCGCTGGCTCTTGATCGACATCGGCAGCAACAACACGCGCAGTGCGAGCGTCAGCAGCACGATATCCCAGCCCCAATTCGGCGCGATCAGATGGAACAGCTTCAGCACGCGCAAAAACGGCAGCGCGATAATCCCCGAATAGCCAAAGTCGATCGATTTGTTAAGCGACGGATCGACCGTCTCCAGCGCCTCGAGCAGCTTCGGCCCCATGTACACCTGGGCCGAAAGCGTGGCGCTGGGTCCGAACAGAATCCGCGCAAACGCGTTGTCGCCCGGCTCGAGCGCCATCGACAGTACGCCCTCGGTCGGGTTGCGCGGCAGATACGCCGACAGAAAATAGCGATCGCCGAAACCCGCGTAGGTGATCTTGCCGGCCGCCGCCGGCGTGCCCTTCTTGAGCGTCGATTCGTAGTCGCTGATCGTCTTGCCCTGCACGTACGCCTGCACCGCGGGCACGTCGCGATAACCCTCGTGCGCCGCCATCGGCTCGCTCATCGCAAGCCCGATCCCGTCGAGCTTGGCTCCGCCGCTCACCGCGACGTTCATCGAAAACGCGTACGACGCCCCGTGAAACTCGATCGCCTTGTCGATCTTGGTCCCGTCGGCGGCCGTCGCCACGCAATCGATCGTGGCCGTTGCGGTCCCGGGCACGTCGATCGCGCCTGGCCCCGAGCATGAATATTCGAGCGCCGAGTCGTTGGCGAGCTTGCCCGCGCGCGCGAGCGTGATCCCCAGCGGATAACGCGCATCGGTCTGCGGGACCATCTGGTATGGACCGCTGCCCGGAGCCGCGGTCGCGAAATAGCGCTTGAGCGTGAAGCTCGACAGGCGCGCGCCGAGCGT
>JBAPSR010000500.1:0-6194 GCA_049281755.1 Binataceae bacterium (SeqCode) | reverse complement strand
GTTCTACCGAATCGACGTGATCGATATCATGCTGCCGCCGCTGCGCGAGCGTAGATCCGATATCGCTCTGCTCGCTCAGCGCTTCCTCGAAAGATTTCGCGGCGCCGGCGAAGCCGCGCCGCGCGGTTTCGAGCCCGATGCGGTCGCCGCGCTCGAGGCCTACCAATGGCCCGGCAACGTCCGCGAGCTGCAAAACGTCATCGAACGGGCCTGCGCGCTGACCGAGGGGCCGTCGCTCTCGATTCGCGATTTTCCGGAGAAGATCCGCTCTCCTCAATCGATGACGCAGCCGGACCAAGCCGAGGCCGCCGCCGTAAATGGCGCGGAGCTCAGCTTCAGGCAGGCGAAAGCAAAATGGATCGAGGAACTCGAGGACAAGTATCTTCGAGACATCCTGAGCCGCTTTCGCGGCAACGTCTCGCAAGCTGCGCGCGCCGCGCAGATGGACCGCACCACCTTCCATCGCCTGCTGAACAAGCATCGCATCAGGTGACGCCGATTCCTCTCGCGGTCGCGGGAGCTATTCAGCGCGCTCGGAAAACGCGCGCCGGGTCTTCAGGCGCGCAGCGCGGTGCGGACCAGGGCGGCCAACTCGGATAGCCTGACAGGCTTTTGCAAGCAGACTCTCGCGCCCGCCGCCTGCGCCGCATCGGTCACGCCGCCGGCACGATATCCTGTGATAGCGATTATCGGAGTCCGCGGCGAGGTCTCGTGCGCGTGGCGAATGACCTCGATTCCGCTGGCCGCCGGCAGGTTCAGGTCGGTCAGGATCAGGTCCGGATGCTCGCGGTCGAACAGCGCCATCGCCTGCTCGCCGTCGAACGCCGGCAGGCAGCAATACCCCGATCGCGCGAGCATCCGCGCGTATGAGTCCACCAAATCGTGCTCGTCATCGACGATTAGAATCGTGGACGCCATCGTCAACCCACCACGAAGTAAAGAATCGCAGCAAGTAGCGTTCCGATTCTCGCATCCCCGATTTATTCGCTATTATCTGTGCGCGAAGACAAACGAAGAACAAGCAGAGGCGCCAACGCGACAGTTCTGACGCCACACGCGCCACACTTTGTTTCCTTTTATCCCGCTGGCGACGCCGCCGCGGCTCTCTGCTGAGGCTCGACGTCCACGCCCGGCAGCCGGATGAGGAAGCTCGTGCCGTTGCCGGGCTCCGACTGCACCTCGATCGTGCCGCCGTGGTCGGCTATCACGCGATGACTCAGCCACAAGCCCAGTCCTGTGCCCTGCGCTTTGGTGGTATAGAACGGCTCGAAGACGCGCTTGAGGACCTCGGGCGGCGCGCCCGAGCCGTTGTCGCTCACGACGATTCGAATCCATCCTTGCCGCGAAGGATCAGCGCCAGTTTCGATTTTTATCCGATCCGCCGCGGCGTCGCGCGCGTTCATCAGCAAGTTGACCATCACCTGCTCCAGGCCGGTCTGCTCGCCCATCACGCGCGCGATCGATCGGTCCAGCTCAAGCTCGACCCGCGCGGCGCCTATCCGGGACTCGCCGAAGACCAGCGTCACGATTTCCTCGATCGATCCGTTGATGTCCACCGGGACTCGCGCGGGCGGACGCTGGCGCGCAAGTGCAAGCAGGTTGCGCGAGACCCGGCCCGCGTGCTCGACGTTGCGCTGCAGGACCCGCAGATCGTCACGGGTTTCAGCGGGAAGATCGTGCGGCTGCGACAGCATCAGCTCGATTCGCGAGGAGATCACCGCGAGCGGATTGTTCAGCTCGTGTGCGATCGCGCCCGCCACCGCTCCGAGCGCATTGAGGGTTTCATTGCGCCGCGCCTCGCGCTCCATCACCCGGCGCGCAGTGATATCGGAGACGAACGCGACTACCCGGTTGGTGTTTTCGAATACGATATGGCTGAGGCTGACTTCGGCGGGAAACTCGGTGCCGTCCTTGCGTGCGCCGATAATCTCCATCCCCGCACCCATCCGGCGCGAGCGCGGCGCGGCGAAAAACCCCGCGCGATGACCCTCGTGGCGATCGCGCAGCCGCATCGGCACCAGCAGCTCGACCGGCCGGCCAACGACTTCCGCGTCCTTGTAGCCGAACATCTCGAGCGCGCGGGGATTCATCTGGCGGATTGATCCGTCGCCGTCCAGTTGGACGATTCCCTCGATCGCCGACTCGAAGAATGCGAGCGCCCGCGACGCTGTCTCGCGCTCGGCGCGCACCGACTCGTGCAGCCTACGCGCATAACGGCTCGCGACCAGGTAGAGCGTCATCCCGGTCACGCAGGTGAAAACGAAGCGATTTAGGTCGACCGAATGGGGCGGCAGCAGTCCGAGAATCAGGTTCGCGAACCCAAGCCACAGGATTCCGACCGCGAAATAGATCACGGCGATCCTGAGCGGAGAGCCCAGCAAGCCTTTCGGCGTTGGGTTAGCCGACGGGTTAAGAATGGTCAGCACGCGCAGTCGCCTACGGTTAAGCTTCGCCCGAATCTAGCCTCAAGCCAACGAGATTCCGAACGGCAAACTTTAACCCTATGGCATGCCAGTTGGTAGTCCAAAAAAAGGAGCTTTTTCTTAGCTTCCCGAGGTGCTCAATTCCCTCTGCTCGTCCAACGAGGGGCCAACGGAGAGGTTGAGCTGGTGCCCAACGGCGCTCGGCTCATTGGCTTGAAACCGACGCAAGTGGCGCGGAGCGCGCCTCTGCGTGGGAAAGGAAGGTTATCGGCGACGTTTCCAGCCGCCTCCGCCGTCAGCGGTTGCGCACGAAAATCGGGTCCCTGCCTGCAGGACGTTCTGGCGCCGAAGGCGGGTTAGCGACGGCGCTTTCGCCCGCCTCACGCGCCACCACTGCGATTCCTGTGACCTCGAACCCTTCCGCCCGAATTGCTGCTATCGACAGCGCCAGCGTGATGCGCTCGCCGTCGCGCCGCATCCGGATCGCCTCGAACGGTGCGACTTTCTCGCCGCGCATCACACGCGCATAGAGGCGGCGAGTCTCGGCGCGAAGACTGGCAGGCAGCAGCTTGTCCGAGTCGTCGCCGACGATCTCTTCTTCGCTGTAGCCGTAAATCCGTTCCGCCCCGGTATTCCACGCCGTGATTTTGCCTCCGGCGTCGATTCCATAAATCGCCTCGTCGATCGCGCCGACCACCGATGCGAGCAGTTCGTAATGATCTTCCCGCCGTTTGGTTTCTATCGCGGTCCGAATGACCGCCACCAGGTTCTCGAATCCGTCCGGCTTCAGCATGTAGTAGAACAGGCCGTACTTGAACGCCTCGGCAACTACTTCCTCGCCCCCGTTTCCAGTCAGGAAGATCACCTTGCACCGCGGCCATCGCTTGCGCACCCGCTGCAACACCGAAAGCCCATCGCCCCATCCGAGCCAATAGTCGGTGATCACGACGTCGATATTCTCGCGCCGCAGGGCGTCGTTGAATTCGAATGCCTCGCCCGCGATCAGGATTTGCTCACCGGGGAACGCGTGTTGAATCCGCCGCTGCATCACCATCCGATCGGTAACACTGTCTTCCACCAACAATAGATCCATCGGTTCCTCTCGTGGCTGTAATTGGTTCGCGGCGGTGAAGGACATTCGGGAAAGTGACACGCCGCCTCATTTCGGAAAGCAGGAGCAAGCGATGTGCCCGGGTTCGAGCGATCATCGCATTTGATGCATCCGCCTATCCCAGAGAGGGCGTGATTGCTGCGGCGTGCAATAGACCGGCGCCGCGTCGAGGTCGCCGACGCACGCCGATGACACATCCGAGCAAATGCGTCCCGAATCGCTACACCTTTTTTTCAAAATTGGACACGCTCACATGTGCCACGTCGTCAATTCTCACGCCGCCGTGCGCGCCCTTCTGCCTTCGTTCGAGCCTCACGCAGAATTATGGAACTGGGCAACCAACAGAGCATCCGATGCATATAGTTGCGGCGCTAGCTCGCCGAATGCGCACGTGCACAACGTGCTGCCGCGCTTGGCCGCGATGAATTGTGCCGCATCGAAGCCACAGGGTGTGGAGTTTCTCCCCGCTTTCTGTACTGAAATTGGCTCAGATGCTCAAAGATTAGCTTGGCACAGAGCGTGCTGGTCCGGAAATAGCTTTTGCAGTTAGACATGTCCGCGCTTGCGGCATAACGCCGCCTGCGCAAGTGCGGTCTTTGAGTCGTTACGGAAGGCTTTCAGACTGGGGAGGATGACAGCCAATGGATGTTCAGATCGAAAAGAACGAGCCGCTCCCTGCGCAGTCTCGGGATCCACTCCGCGCCGAGTGCGACCGGCCCGACCCGTGGTTGAACGTAGGCTTCGCGCCAGATTTTCTGGTGCCGTCCCAATTCTACGATTTGACCCGTCGGCGCAGCGGACTCGACGGGGAAACGCGGCTGGTTTACGCCGTTCTTGAGGACGCCGTGCGATGCTATGTCAAACACGCCCGTGCCACCCACGGGATGCGGCGCGCGCTGTTCGACGAAGTCGAGGGATGGTTCCAGGCGCATACGATGGCTCCCGGGCCGTTCTCATTTTCGTACGTCTGCGACGTGCTCAACGTGGACCCCGATTTCCTGCGTTCTCAGCTCGCCTCACTCGGACCCGAGGATCTGCCGACCAAGCAGATGCGCTCTGTAGGACGGCGTCATGTCGTCCGCTCCGGGCGGCGCAGCTCCGGCCGTAGCCGAGCGCGCACACGCCAGGCGGCTGCAGAATAGCGGCGAGTCTCTTTTCCGCGCGGCAGGTGCGTCGTCGCGGGAACTATTTCGCGATTACGCAGTGTAGCGTCGCGGAATCGTTGGAAAAAACTATCGGACCCTGCCGGCGTTTTGGCCTATGCTCATCATAGGCGAACATCGCCAAAGGAGTTCGATAGTCATGCGAAAGCTTGCCGGCGCGCTTCCAGTTATGGTGATCCTGGCTACGCTCACATTGATTCCAGCCTGCGCGTCGCAGCAGGCCGAAAACACCACCAACGCGGTCACCGACACGACCGCAGACACCACCAGCTCGCTGTTCAGCGGAATCGAATCGGTCATCTTGTTCCCATTTCGGCTGCTCGGAGATCTGTTCTCCTAGGATAGCGGTTCGCTCGCTGCACGAGACTGATGACCGTTGCGCGCCGCGCGATTTCGTTTGAGCGCATCGCGCCGATATTGCTAAATCAAACCTGACTGGACCAGGCGACGCCCCTTTCGCGCGCCGCGCATCCGGCCGGGACGGGAGAAACAACGTGGTCGAATCGACCGAAACCCAGCATGCCGTGGCGGGTACGACGCTCACGATGATTCGCGGCGGTGCGGGAAAGCCGCTCCTGATTTTTCACGACGAGCTTGGCTACCCCGGTTGGACCGCATGGAACGAAAGCCTTGCCCACGAGCGCACTCTGCTGATTCCGCTTCAGCCAGGGTACGGCAAGACGCCGCGCCTGGACTGGATTCGCAGCTATCGCGATCTGGCAGGATTCTATGCGCAGGTGCTGCGCGAGATGCGGCTGGATCCGATTGACGTAATCGGATTTTCGGCGGGCGGATTTATCGCGGCCGAGATGGCGGCGGCCGACCCGAAAATTTTCTCGCGGATGATTCTGGTCGCGCCGATGGGGATCAAGCCGGACGCAGGCGAGATCCTGGACTTCTTCGCGATGACTATCCGGCGTCATCTGCGCGCGACCGTCGCCAATCCGGCAGGCACGCCCGAGTTCACGAAAATCTACGGCGGTGAAATGACCCCGGAACAGTTCGAGCTGTTCGAGGATGCCCGTTCCGAAAGCGCGCGTATCGGATGGGAGCCTTACATGCACAATCCCAGCCTGCCGGAGCTGCTGCGCGGCGTGAAAATCCCGACGATGCTGATCCGCGGGACGCGCGACGAGGTGGTGCCTTCGGGCTGTATCGACGGCTACCGCGCCGCGATCAAGGGTGCGCAGGTCGCAGCGGTCGAAGGCGCAGGGCATCGGCCGGAAATCGAAAACTCAGTCGAGTTCGAGCGTATAGTCACTCGATTCCTGGCCGCATAGTTATCGCCGCGTAATTGTTTTCGAGTGGAGCTGCGAAAATGAAGATAGGATATTTCACCGAACGTCCGGCCAGGTGGGTTCCCGAGGACGCGATCCTGAAGAATGAGGCGTACTTCGCCGTCTCGAACAAGTATTTCGACCGCGAGCAGGCTGCGACCGACTACAATTACTATCTCGACGAGAATTGCTACGCCGAAGAACTCGGCTACGACATCGT
>JBAPSR010000499.1:0-5633 GCA_049281755.1 Binataceae bacterium (SeqCode) | reverse complement strand
CGGAACTCCAGGCGCAGCGGTGTGCCGACGAGACCCAGCGCGGCGCGAAATCGCGACTCCAGAAAACGGATGTAGTGCGCCGGTATCTCGCGCTCGACGTTGGCAAAAAACCGGATCCGCGGCGGCGCGCTCGCCACCTGCGTCACGTACATCAGGTTGAGCCGCCGGCGTCCGACCAGCGGCGGATCCATCGCTTCCATCGCACGCGCCAGCGTCCGGTTGAGCGCCGAGGTCTGGAAGGTCGCGCGCCACGAATCACCCGCCTTGATCGCCGCGGGAATAATGTCGCGCACTCCGTCACCCGTAAGCGCCGAGGTGAACACCAGCGTCGCGTACGCGAGGAACGGGAACCGCTCGTGAGCGTCGCGCACGAACGCCGCGACTTTGCGTCCCAGCTTCGCGGCCGCGTCCCACTTGTTGCAAATCAGGACCATCGCGCGATCGTTGGTATCGACCAGCCGCGCCAGCCGCGCGTCCTGATCGGTAATTCCCTCGGTCGCATCAATCACGAGCAGGACCACCTCGGCGCGGCGAATCGTCTCGATCGCGCGGCCGACCGAATGATGCTCCAGCTCGCCATCGACCTTGGTTGGGCGGCGAATTCCCGCGGTGTCGATCAGCAAAACGTCGCGGCCTTCGGCGGAAAGGCGCACATCGACCGGATCGCGCGTCGTTCCAGGAGTCGAATCGACGATCGCGCGCTCGAAGCCGGACAGGCGATTCAGCAGCGACGATTTTCCGACGTTGGGACGGCCGACCAGCGCGAGGCGCAGGTCCGGCCCCGCGGCGGGAGCGCCAGACTCGAGCGCCGGCAGGCGCACGACGATCTCTTCGAGCAGATCGGCGACACCTCCGCCGTGCGCGGCCGAGATCAGGAATAAACGCTCAGCGCCGATCTCGTAGAAATCGACCGCGGCGGATTCGTTGCGCGGATCGTCAACCTTGTTGACCGCGATTATCAGCGGACAGCCGGTTTCTCGCACCAGCGCGAGCGCCTCTTTGTCGGCGTCGCTTAAGCCCGCGCGTCCGTCGAAGATGAACACCACTACGTCAGCCACGCCGACGGCGCCCAGCGCCTCGGCGACCAACCGCTCGGACATCGTTTCGCGTCCGCCGAGCTCGAGCCCGCCGCTATCGACCACGATGAACTCACGATCATCGAACGAGGCGCGCGCAAAATTCAGATCCCGCGTGGTGCCGGGAATCGGACTCGTGATCGCGCGCGATCCCTTCGCGATTCGATTGAACAGCGTCGATTTGCCGGCGTTGGCCCGCCCCACCAGCACTACCGTCGGCAGCCCTGCCCCAAAACTGCGGCCCGCGCGAGCTTCGCGCGCGTCGGTATTTGCGGATTTCGCGGCGCGCGGACTCACAGCCCAAACTCCGCCATCTTGCGCGGGTCGCGGGTCCAGTTCGGTTCCACCTTGACCAGCATCTCCAGAAACACGCGCGCGCCGAGCAGCTTCTCCAGCTCCAGGCGCGCCGCCGTGCCGATTTCCTTAAGCGTGCGTCCGCCCGCGCCGATCAGCATCCCCTTGTGCGACTCGCGCTCGATCACGATCACCGCCGAGATCCGCTTCAAGTTGCGCTCGGCTTCCTCGACAAAATTTTCGATCCGCACCGCGCTCGAGAACGGTATCTCCTGGCGCATTTTCAAAAAAATCTTCTCGCGGATCACTTCCGCCGCGATCATCCGCTCGGTCTGGTCGGTGTATTCGTCCTCGGGCATCAGCGCCGGGCTCTTGGGCAGCATCGCTTTGACGGTCGCGATCAGCTCTTCGATATTCTCGCCGCGCAGCGCGCTTACCGGCACAATCTCGCACGCGGGAAACTCGCGATGAATCTCGTCGATCAGCGGCAGCAGATTCTCGCGCGGCTGCGTATCGACCTTATTGATCACGATCACGAGCGGCGCGCCTAGCTTCGCGAGCTCGAGCAGTGCCGTGCGATCTCGAGGGTCGAGTTTGCCCGCCGCTTCCACCACTCCCAGAACGACTTCGCCTTCGCCCAGCGCGCGGCGCGCGTTATCGACCATCCGGCGGTTGAGCTCTTTGGGCGACTCGTGGATTCCGGGAGTATCGAGGAACAGGAACTGCGCGTCGCGATCGGTGCGCACGCCCAGAATCCTCGCGCGCGTGGTCTGCGGACGCGGCGTCACGATCGCGACCTTATGGCCGACCATCCGGTTGAGCAGAGTGGACTTGCCCACGTTGGAGCGTCCGCCCAACGCGACGAAGCCCGCGCGATGCTCAATTGCCGTGCCGGTCACTGGATTCCTGTTCGAGCCGTGCGAGCGCCTGACGCGCGGCGGCCTGTTCGCTCTGCTTCTTGCTTCCGCCCTCGCCTATCCCAAGGTCGCGTCCGGCGATTTTGATCCGGGTGGTGAAGCGTTTGGCGTGGTCGGGTCCCTGCGCCGCGACCAACTCATAGATCGGCTGCGCGCGAAAGCGCCGATAGGCGATCTCCTGCAGCTCGGTTTTGTAGTCACGCTCGGCCGAGGGTCCGCCCACGTCATGCTCGAACAGCCGCTCGACTACGTGCTGCGCGGGCACCAACCCGCCGTCCGTGTAGATTGCACCGATCATCGCTTCGAACGCGGCCGCGAGAATCGAGACCTTCTCGCGTCCGCCGCTTTTCTCCTCACCCTTGCCCAGCTTCAGCAAGGTTCCCAAATCGATCGATTGCGCCTTCAGCGCGAGCGTGCGCGCGTTGACGATCGACGCGCGCAGCTTCGAGAGCGGACCTTCCTTGGCCGCCGGAAACTGGCGCATCAGCAGGTCCGCGATCGCGAGATCCAGCACCGCGTCGCCCAGGAATTCGAGCCGTTCGTAATGCGCGTCGGAACCGATCGCCGCGCTCGGATGAGTCAGCGCGATCTCCAACAGTTCGGGGCGCACGAACGCGTAACCAACGTCTTCCTCCAGGCCGGAGCGCCCGGACTCAGGCGACAGTTGCGGCGCCGCCGGAGATACGGTCTTCTCCGCGCGCCGGAACAATCTGCCCCACCAGTTGAGCCGCATCGGCAAGCGACGCCTCCACCTCGACTTCGTGATTTACCAGCGCGTCCGGACCCGCGGTCAGCACCCGGATATAGTTGCGCGTATAGCCCGACAGAGCGCCGCTGGCGGCACGTTCTTCAAGTAATACATTAACTCTTGTTCCGGCAAACCGGCGCGCGAATTCCGCGCGCTTGCCCTCGCCCATCGCGCGCATCACCTGCGCGCGCCGTTTGATCTCTCCAGCTGCAACCTTGTCCGGCATCTTCGCCGCGGTGGTTCCCGTCCGGACCGAATACGGAAACACGTGAAAGTAAGCAAGCGGCAGCGATTCGATAAAGCTTCGCGCCGATTCGAATTGCTCCGCGCTCTCGCCCGGAAAGCCGACGATCAGATCGGTCCCGATCGCCGCGTCGGGCATCGCCGCGAGCACGCGCTCAATCCGCCCGCGATAAAACTCGCGGTCATAGCGCCGGCGCATCCGTGAAAGGATTTCATTCTCACCCGATTGCAGCGGCAGATGCAGATGCGGGCAGAACTTCGGACTGGCCGCGACAATCGCGATAATCCGGTCGCTCAGCTCCTCTGGGTCAAGCGAGCTCACCCTGATCCGGTTTATCGGAGATCGTTGCGCGATCATCTCGAGCAGGTCCGCAAGCTCGACCGCGGGAGCAAGGTCTTTGCCGTAGCCGCCCAGATGCACTCCCGAGAGCGTCACTTCCTTGAAGCCGCGCTCGTGCAGCTCGTCCAGCGCGGCGATAATCCGGCGCGGCTCGACGCTGCGCGAAGTCCCGCGCGAAGTCGGTACGATACAGAAGCTGCAGAACTGGTCGCATCCTTCCTGCAGCTTCAGAAACGCGCGCGTTTGCCCTTCGAGCGCGACCGCGCCCAGCTCGATCGGCGCGCGCACCTTGCGCAGATTCGTAACCATCACGCGCTCACCCGCTCCATGAGCCACCGCGCGCTCCAAGTCATCGAGCCGTCCGAGCCCCACCACCGCATCCACTTCGACCGCGCGCGCCAGCGCCTGCGGATTCGCCTGCGCGAAGCATCCGGTCATCACGATCCGCGCGGCCGGGTTAAGCCTGCGCGCGCGCCGCGCGAGTTTCAGGCTCTCGGAGTCGGCGCGGTCGGTCACGGTGCAGGTGTTGATCACGTAAACGTCGGCGACCTCGGAAAAATCCCGGCGCGCCATCCCGCGCGCGCCGAGGCGCGCTTCGATGATCGCCGAATCGTATTGATTCACCTTGCATCCGAGCGTCGCGATCGCGAACTTGATGGGCGTGGTTTCCGTCATGATCGCCGCGGCATCATCCTTCGAGCGCGCGCTCGATAAAGCCGCCGCCCAGCACTTCGTCGCCGCGATAGAATACGCACGCCTGCCCGGGAGTTACCGCGGGGCCGCCGTTGGCAAAACGAACTTCGGCGCCGCGCGAGGAATTCAGCGTGAGCGTTGCGGGCAGCGCGGGATGCCGGTAGCGAATCTTCACTTCGGCGCGCACCGGTCCCCATGCTCCAGTCATCGGATCGACCATGCTGACCTCGCGCGCCACCAGGCCCGCCGCGCCGGACGCGCCGCGCGGTGCGACGATCACGTCGCCCGATTCAGCGCGGATTTCGCGCACATAGAGCGCCTCTCCAGATGCCACTCCGAGCCCGCGCCGCTGACCGACAGTAAAGCGATGCACGCCCGCATGGCTGGCGAGCGCATGGCCCGCGGCGTCAAGAATTTTTCCCGGCCGAATTTCTCCGTTCAGTTTCGATGCGCGCCGCTCGACGAAGCTTGCGTAGTCGCCGTCGGGCACAAAGCAGATTTCCTGGCTGTCGGGCTTGTCGGCGTTCGCAAGGCCCAGCGCCCGGGCGCGCGAGCGAACCTCGGTCTTGGTCATCGCGCCCAGCGGGAACATCGTGCGCGAAAGTTCCTCCTGCGCGAGCGAGAACAGAAAGTACGACTGGTCCTTCGACGAATCGGCCGCGCGCAGCAGATGGAACCGGCCCGCGCTGTCGCGCTCGATGCGCGCGTAATGCCCGGTCGCCACATATTCGGCGTCGAGCGCCCGCGCACGCTCCCAGAGACGATCGAATTTAATCTCGCGATTGCACATCACGCATGGATTCGGCGTGCGGCCCGCCAGATATTCCGCGACAAAGTTGTCGACCACGCGTGCGCCAAACTCGGCACGAAGATCGATCACGTAAAATGGAAAATCCATCCGCTCCGCGACCCGGCGCGCATCCTCGAAGTCTTCGTAGGAGCAGCAGGTCGAACGAGTGCGCGCCGCATGGGTCCCGGCCTCGGGCGCAAGCCGCATCGCGACCCCGACCACGTCGTAACCCTGCTCGCGCAGGATCGCAGCCGCCACCGAGCTGTCGACTCCGCCGGACATCGCGACCAGAACCCGAGCGCTCATCGCGACGCCTCCATCGCGTCCGCCGCGATCGGTTCGGCTAGCGAGACTCGGCGCCACACGCGCGCGATAATCGTCGCGGCTGCGGCGATCTCCTCGGCCGTCGTGCTCCATCCGAGGCTGATGCGCAAAGAGCTGCGCGCTTCGGCCGCGCTGCGGCCCATCGCGAGCAGCACGTGCGAGGGCTCGACCGCGCCGGCCGCGCACGCCGAGCCCATCGAAACTTCAA
>JBAPSR010000498.1:0-5459 GCA_049281755.1 Binataceae bacterium (SeqCode) | reverse complement strand
GCGCGGGCAATACGGCGGCGCGGCTTTGGCTCGCGCGAGGGCTGGCGTTTCTTCATCGCGCGGGGCTCATCGCGTCGCACAAGACGGTGAAGAAGAGGATCTGGCGCGGTGAGATCTTCATTGTGCTGGCTTCCCTGGCTGGCTATTTGGCTTGCGCTTGCGCGATCAGCCGCCGATAAAGGCGCTCGTAGTTGTCGACCTGCACGTCAACCGAGAACCGCGCTTCGAATTCGTCGCGGCATCCCTGGCGCGAAAGTCCGCCAATTTTCTTAACCGCGGCCGCCATCTCCTCGGTCGTGCTCGCGATCAGACCCGTCACCCCCGGCTTGATGATCTCGGGCACCGAGCCGAAGGGCCGCGCCACGATCGGCGTGCCGCACGCCATCGATTCGATCATCGTGAGTCCGAAAGGCTCTGGCCAATCGATCGGGAACATCAGCGCGAGCGCGTTGCCCAGAAACTCGCTTTTCTCGACCTCGTTGATCTCGCCGATATATTCGACATCGGGAGGCGACAGGCGCGGCTCGATCACGGCCTCGAAGTAGGCCTTATCGACAACGTCAACCTTGGCCGCGAGCTTGAGCGGAATTCCCACCTTGCGCGCGACGTCGATCGCAAGATCGGGACGCTTCTCCGGCGAGATCCGTCCCAGAAAAGCCAGGTACTTGCCGGGGCCCGGACTGAAGCGCAGCAGATCGCGCGGCAATCCGTGGTAGATCGTCTCGACCCAGTTCATGAACTGGAGCGGGACGCGCTGCAAATCGCTGATCGAAACCGCGGGAACGTCGCGGTAGCGATGGTAGATCGGGCGCAGGTCGTCGATATCGAGCCGCCCGTGCATCGTGGCTACCGTCGGCACTTTCACCAGCCGCGCAAATGGAAAGCTCCAGTAATCGATATGCGAATGGATAATGTCGAAGCGGTTCTCAACGTCGTCGTAAGCGTCGCTGATCATCGGAAGCTGGATAAAGGTGCCCAGCTCGGGCTTGCCCGCCAGGCGCAACGCGGTCGGATAACCGGGAGAAAGCTTGGCCTTGGTGATCGAATCGCCCGAGGCGAACAGCGTCACCTCGTGGCCGCGGCGCACCAGCTCCTCGGTGATATAGGAAACGACGCGTTCGGTGCCGCCGTACAGCTTGGGAGGAACCCTCTCGTACAGCGGCGCGATTTGCGCGACTCGAAGAGGCCGCGAACCGGCGCGGCCGCGCGATGTATCAGCTCTGTCTTCCAATCTCCGCTACTCCTTCCTTAAGTGATACGCGGCATACCGACGATCCGCCAGCATCCCGCTCAATTATGCCAGCACCGCCGCGACCGGAAAATATAAGAATTCCGGGGCGGATGGCTAGCTTCGGCTATTCCAGCGTGCCAGCAGCATCGGAGCCCGATCGCTCCTCGGAATTTCTTCGGATAGCGGCTGGATACTCTCACCCCCAACCGGCATGATAAGGATTCGGTAGTCGGCGCGTGTCGGCCGACGATCCCTCGACCGGTTTTCTTAAGCTTGCTCAAAGGACTAACGCAGGCATGGCCGCTGTTCCAGCTTCGGAAGCCAATAGCAACCTGTTCCACGAGCTGATCGAGCATCACATCCGCTTCACCCTGGCGAAGCGGCGCATCGATTTGACCAAACACGACTGGTATCGCGCGACCGCGCTGGTGGTACGCGACATCCTGACCGAAAAGATGCTGACGACCAGCAGGCGCTTCGAGCAACACAACTCGAAAAAACTCTACTACCTGTCGTTGGAATTTCTAATCGGACGTTCGCTCGAGAACAATCTGTTCAATCTCGGCATCATCGATACCTGCCGCGATTATCTTGCCGAAAGCGGAGTGGACCTGCAAATTCTGTTCGACGAGGAGCCGGATGCGGCGCTCGGCAATGGCGGTCTCGGACGGCTGGCGGCGTGCTTTCTGGATTCGCTCGCCACTCTGGACCTGCCCGGTTACGCATACGGAATCAACTACGAGTACGGACTGTTCCGGCAGGAGATCCGCGGGGGCTACCAGGTCGAGCGCCCCGACGCGTGGCAGCGCGAGACCTCGCCGTGGCTGCTGCCGCGTCCGGAAGAATTCAAGCGGATTCCGGTTTACGGGCGTATCGAACATCACATCGATGATCGCACCGGCGAGTATGTACCCGAATGGCTGGATCAGCGCGTGATCGTCGGGGTGCCGTCGGATTTGCCGATCGCGGGCTTCGGCGGGCGCACCGTGAACTTCGTGCGCTTGTACTCGGCGCACGCCTCGGACGAATTCGACATGCAAATCTTCAACGCCGGCGACTACCTGAAGGCGGTCGAGCAGAAGATGCTGTCCGAGACGATCTCGAAAGTTCTGTATCCTTCCGATGCGGTTGCGGCGGGCCGTGAGCTTCGCCTGCTGCAGGAGTACTTCTTCGTCGCCTGCGCGGTGCGCGATATAATCCTCGGATTTCTCGCACGAGGCGAGGATCTGATCGACCTTCCGTCGCGAGTGGCTATCCAGCTCAACGACACGCATCCCGCACTGACTATTGCGGAATTGATGCGCACTCTTATCGACGAATATGACATTCCGTGGGCAACGGCCTGGGAGATCTCCCGCTCGACGGTCGGATACACCAATCACACCCTGATGCCGGAAGCGCTCGAGCGATGGCCGGTGGGACTGCTCGAGCGCGTGGTCCCGCGCCATCTGCAAATCATCCATGAGATCAACCGCAGGTTCCTCGCGGACGCGGCGAAGGTATGGCCGGATGACCCCGAGCGTCTGAAGCGCGTTTCGATCGTGCAGGACGGCGCCGAAAGCCACGTCCGCATGGCGCACCTTGCGATCGTCGGGAGCCATTCGGTCAACGGAGTTTCGGAACTTCATTCGGAGCTGTTGCGGACGCGGCTGGTCCCGGATTTTTTCTCGATGTGGCCGGAGCGCTTCAGCAACAAGACCAACGGCGTTACGCAGCGCCGATGGCTGATGATGGCGAATCCCGGGCTGGCGAGCCTGCTCGACGCTTCGATCGGACCGGCGTGGGTTACAGACCTGGAGCAATTGAGCGCGGCGGAACAATTTGCCGCCGACAGCGAGTTCCAGGAAAACTTCATTGCGATCAAGCGCGCCAATAAGGAAAGGCTCGCCAGAGTGGTGAATCGAATCGCCGCGGTCGAGTTCGATCCAACCGCGATTTTCGACATCCAGGCCAAGCGGATTCACGAGTACAAGCGTCAATTGCTGATGGCGCTCGGGATCGTGCATCAATATCTGCAAATCGTCGACGACGGCGCGGAACTGGCGGTGCCGCGCGCCTACGTCCTTGCCGGCAAAGCGGCGCCGGGTTACTGGGCCGCGAAGATGATCATCAAGTTGATCAGCGGGCTTGGCGAGGTGATCAACAACGATCCGAAAACCCGCGACATGATCAAAATCGCGTTTTTGCCTGACTATCGCGTCTCGCTCGCGGAGAAGATTATTCCCGCCGCCGATGTCTCGGAACAGATCTCGACCGCGGGGCGGGAAGCGTCGGGCACCGGTAACATGAAATTCGCGATGAACGGAGCGCTCACGATCGGAACCCTGGACGGCGCGAATATCGAAATTCGCGAAGCGGTCGGAGGCGAAAATATATTCATCTTCGGGTTGACCGCGGAACAGATAGAATCGATGAACACGAAGAATGAGTATCGGCCGCGCGAATACTATGAATCCGATCCGCGCCTCAAACGAGTACTGGATGAACTGGCGTCGGATCGTTTCTGTCCGGGCGAGCCGGGGCTATTCAAATGGATGCGCGATGCGCTGCTGAACCACGACGAATATTTTCTGCTGGCCGATTTCGCCTCTTATGTTGATACTCAGTCGGAGATATCGCGCCAATACCAGGATCGCGAAGTATGGAATCGCAAGGCGATTCTGAATCTTGCGCGGATCGGAAAATTTTCAAGCGACCGCGCCGTAGCCGAGTACGCACGCGAGATCTGGCATATCAACCCGGCGTGATCCTGCGCCGCGCCGCATCCGATATAGCTGCTTAACCCGGCGCGGACAGCGCCACGTGCGCCTCGGGATAGAACGCCTGTGCGAATGACGGCCGCGCCCGCATCCGCGCGTACCAACCCCCGAAGTGCGGCAGTCCGTCCCATACGCTTTCGATCCGAAGATCGGACATCCTGACGATCGTCGGCAACACGCAAAGGTCGGCGAGCGAAATCTCGTCGCCCGCAAGCCATCGTGACTCGCCCGCAACCGCCGCGTCGATTCGTTCGACCGCCTGGCGCAACCGCTCGAGCGATTCGTCCATCTGCTCCTTCGAGAAACCCGTCGTTCCGAATCTCCGGTAGTGGCCTTTGCGCAGCGGCGTGGCGGCTATGTAGCGCTCGCGTGCCCGCTCGCTCATCGCGCTCCAGCCGGCCAGGAACAATCCGTTGAACGACGGAATGCGAATCGAGGCGGTAGGAACTTCTTCGATATAGCGCAGCCATGCGCGCACTTTCGCGCGCCCATACGGCGTCTCGGGCATCAAGCGCGTGCCCTCGCGCGGAGCGATCTCTTCCAGGTATTCGCAGATAACCGAGGAGTCGATAACCGGCCGCCCGTCGTCGAGCAGCGTCGGCACCACGCCGTTGGGATTGAGTTTCAGGTAGGCCGGGGTAAGATGCGCGCCGGTGGCGAAATCGATGGGATGACCGGTCCACGAGAGTCCTTTCTCGGCGAGACACAGGCGAACCTTCTGGCTGCACGTCGAAATATGCGCGTGATAGAGCTCGATCATCGCGAATCAGTCCTGGGAACGACGCGCCTCGGGAAAGATTCGCAGGAAATTCTCCGAATAGAACCGGTTGCGAATATCTTCGGAGCGACTACCCAGCGCGGTCTCGAAGCGGGCAATAGGATTCCGGCCGCCCTCCGTATGCGGATAGTCACTCGAGAAAAGATATAAGTCCGGATTTGACTCGTCGATCAGGCCGCCCACGTTCTCGAAGACAAATGGAGTAAACGCCATCTGCTGAGTCAGCTGCTCCGACGGAGTGCGCGTGAACTTGGAGAGGTTCGCGTCAGTTTTTCGCCAAATCTGGACTACCCAGTCCAGGCGAACCAGCAGCGCGGGCACCCATCCCGCGCCAAGCTCGACGCACGCGCCACGCAACTTCGGAAAGCGTTCGAAGACGCCGTCGATCAGCATCATCGAGAGGAATGTCTCCGGTCCCTGCTGCAGCACCGCAACGTCCTTGGTACGAAGGTTCTCGCCCCCGCCCATCCAGTCTTTGACCGGCGCCCTGCCGTTGTTCATCCACGCCTTGTCAAGCTGTAGCGGCGAGCCGCCGACGTGCAGCACAAACGGGATGCCCGCGTCCGCGAGCGTCGCCCAAAAACGATCGAAGGCGACATGCCCGGGTGACTTGTCACCGCACGCACGATGCGGAACCCAGACCGCCTTCAATCCATTCTTGATTGCGAACTCGAGCTCTTCGAGCGCGAGC
>JBAPSR010000497.1:0-4469 GCA_049281755.1 Binataceae bacterium (SeqCode) | reverse complement strand
TCGTCATTTCGAGCCCTGGGCGAGAAATCCCGGACGAAGGGCCGCTGCACGCGATGTCGGCGTCGAGCATGACCGCCTCGGGATTTCTCGCCCAGGGCTCGAAATGACGATTGGTGTGACCGTCGTTGTTTTTTTGCGCAGAAAAAAGAAAGACGCCGCTTGGGCGGCGTCTTTCGCGTGAATTTGAAATGTTAACCGAAACGATCTATTCGGTTTCGTTCTGCTGCTGAAGCTGCTGCAACTGCTGGCGTTGCTGCTCGATTTCCTGCTGTTGCTGCTGGACCTGCTGATTGGTCTGCGCGTTGGCGTTCTCGTTGTTCTGCATCGAGTTGCCGACGGCGTAGCCGCCCACTCCGCCAAGTCCGCCACCGATCAGAGCGCCTGCCGCAGGATGTCCGACTGCCGCGCCGACCAGCGCGCCGCCGACGGCGCCGATTCCCGCGCCTCCCAGCGTCCCTTCTTCACGGGTCGAGAGCGGCTGGCTGCCGGCGCATCCTGCAACGAATAGCGCCGCTGCGAGCGTGATTCCTGCGATAAGGCCTGAGCGCGTCCGCATGATGGCCTCCTTGCCTACCCTACTACGTAGGCGTGGTTATTCGGTTTCCTGTGATTGTTTCAACTGCTGGAGCTGCTCGCGCTGCTGCTCGATCTCCTGCTGCTGAGACTGAATTTGCGTCTGCGTCTGAGCGTTGGCGTTCTGCTGATTCTGCATCGAGTTGCCAACCGCGAATCCAGTAGCTCCGCCAAGTCCGCCGCCGATCAGAGCGCCTGCGGCAGGATGCCCCACTGCGGCCCCGACCAGCGCGCCGCCGACGGCGCCAATTCCCGCGCCTCCTAGCGTTCCCTCTTCACGGGTCGAAAGCGGGTCGCCAGAGCATCCCGCTACCAGGAATAGAACAGCCAACGCCAAGGCTCCTGTCACAATTGCTGGTTTGCGCATGATTGGTCTCCTGCCTGTTAGACTCTGGAGAGCGCTATTCCGTTTCATTCTGCTGCTTAAGTTGTTGAATTTGCTGGCGCTGTTGTTCGAGCTGCTGCTGCTGCGACTGAATCTGAGATTGGGTCTGCGCGTTGGCATTCTCCTGATTCTGCATCGAATTACCGACCGCAAACCCGGTCACGCCTCCGAGCGCGCCGCCGATTGCAGCGCCCGCGCCGGGAGCTCCGACTGCGGCGCCGATAATCGCACCGGTGGCGGCGCCAAGACCTCCGCCAATCAGGGTGCCTTTTTCACGGGTCGAAAGCGGCTGCCCACTGCACCCGGTCATTACGGCGAGCGCAATAGCTACCAGAACCACGCTTAACGTTTTAGTTGCGAATTGCAGCACGGCCCCTCCTCCATCATTAGCCGGGTAGTTTCGACGCCGCTCTTAAGTTCAGCTCGAACTCCGAACCCCGGGTACTGGCAGAACCCGAAGTTTCGTATCTTATCGAGGCGCGATCAAGCAAGCCGACCGTGTTTCTAAACAATAATTAAGCACGAATGGAATCGTGCATCCATCGAAGCCTTTCACGCAAGGACGGCGAAGCATCGCGTCGGGCCTCCGGTCCCCTTGCCGATCTTCATCGGGATACAGAAAATTAACGCGCCTTTAGGCGGTAATTTATCCACGTTGGCAACGTTCTCGAAGCCCGGTTTGTCGGCGCCGAGCCACGCGCGATGCACCGGAAAGTCCTTCGAGATGCCGGGATCCAGGCTGGCGGTATCGATCGCGATCGCGGCGATGTTGCGATTCTTGAGCATCCAGTTGACCGCTTGCGCCGAGAAGCCGGGAAAGCGCAGGCCGGCCACGTCGCCCGGCGTGTCGGTGCCCATGTAGGCTTTTTGGTTAGGCCAATATTTGCCCCATCCCGAATGCGCAACGACGATCGCGTCGTCAGGGATACGGCCATAGGCGCTCTCGTAGCGCGCGAGGTCATCGACGCTCAAAGTCGCGTTGCGATCTTTCGCGGCGGCTTGCGAAAAATCGACCACCGCAGCCGGCCCGACGCAGCTTGCAAGCGGCACCTGGTCGAGCGTCAGACCGTCTCGACTGTAATGAACCGGCGCGTCGGCGTGCGTTCCGATATGTTCTGGCGCGGCGTAACTGGCCGCGGAGTAGAAATGATTTTCGGGCGTCTGGCCATGAGTTTCAAACTTGTGCTCGAAGTGCCCCTCGCCCGGCCAATGGATGGTCGCGTTGTCGAAGGTGTAGGTCAGGTCGATAATTTTTGCAGTATCTATCAACTCAGTGCCTGCCGATCACCATCCGACGACTTGCGCGGGCATAACCGGCTGCGCCTGTCCGCGCGGGTCGCATCCTCCACGCACCAGCCCCGATACGCGATCGACCGAAACCGCCAGCACGTGGCCCTCGGACCACGGCGGGCGCACCTGGATCTGGTGGCCGCGCTCCGCGAGCTCGGCGCGCACGCGCGGATCGATTCGATCCTCGAGGCGCAGCACCCCCGGCATCGTGTTGTGCGGATAGAAGGTGGACGCAAAGTGCGGCGTCGAGAATTTGGGCGCCTCGATCGCCGCCTGCAGATCCATCCCGAAATCGACGGCGTTGAGAAAGAACTGGAAGGTCCACTGATCCTGCTGATCTCCACCCGGCGTGCCGAATGCCATGTACGGCTCGCCCGCGCGCATCGCGAGCGACGGCGACAAAGTAGTGCGCGGGCGCTTGCCCGGCACCAGCGCGTTGGGGTGATTCTCGTCGAGGTAAAAGGTCTGCATCCGGCTTCCGAGCGGGAACCCGAGCGCGTCGATCACCGGCGAGCTGGGAATCCATCCGCCGCTCGCGGTCACCGCGATCATGTTTCCCGCGCGGTCGCAGGCGGTTACGTGAACTGTTCCCTGCCCCCACGGACGCGACGGCGCGCCGCCTGCGGCGCGCAGCGCCTGCATCGCGATCGGATCGCCGGGACGTTGCTCCATCGACGCATGCCGCGGATCAATTAATCCGCGGCGCAGCTCCGCGTAGCGTGGCGCCAGGAGCCCGTCCATCGGCACGCGGGTGAATTCGGGGTCGGCGTAGTAGGCCTCGCGATCGGCAAACGCGAGTTTGGCGGATTCGATCACGGTGTGGATGTACTCGGCCGAGTTGTGCCGCATCGCGCGCAGATCGAAGCCTTCCAGAACCCTCAGTTGCTGCAGGAACACCGGACCCTGCGACCACGGACCGCACTTGAAAACACTGACGCCGCGGTAATCGACGCTTAACGGCTCCTCGATTCGAGTGGTGAACCTCGCGAGATCGGAAGCGTCGAGCAAACCGCCCTGCTCGTCCGACCAGGCGGCGATGTCGCGTGCGATATCGCCGCGGTAAAAGCGCTCGCGCGCCGCTTCCAGCGCGGGCTTGCGCCCCTGCTGCTTCGCGGAGGATTCGGAATCGAGCAGGCGGCGGTAGAATCCTGCCAGCGCGGGATTCTTGATAATCGCGCCCGGCTTCGGGACCTCGCCGCCCGGCAGATAGACGCGAGCCGACGACGGCCATCGCGTGCGAAATTTCTCGGCATTGGCCCGCAGCGACGCGCCGGCACCCGCCTGATTCAGATCGTCCGAATTGCTCGGCTCGCCGCACAGTCCGACGTGCATCGGAAATCCGTCTTCAGCCAGCTCGAGCGCGGGCTCCAGAACCTGCGCCAGCGCCATCGTTCCGAACTCTGACAGCGCGGTGATGAGCGCGCCCAACGCGGCGGGCACTCCCGCGGCGAGCAGTCCGGAAGGCGGGATCAGGTCTTTTCCGAGCGCGCGGAATTTGGCGATCGTCGCGCGGGCCGGCGCCATCATGTTGCCGTTGATTGCGACTACCCGGCGGGCGTCTGCCGAATAGATGAGCATCGGCGCTTCACCGCCAATCGTATGCATATGCGGATTAACCACGCCCTCGACCAACGTCGCGGCGACCGCGGCGTCGATCGCATTTCCGCCTCGGGCAAAGATTCGCGCCCCCGCCGAGGCCGACAGATAGTGCTGCGTTGCAACAACGGCCTGACGGCCCATCACGAGGGGATACAACGTAGGCATCGTGAAACCTCACCGGAATGTGGACATTTGTGCATCTTCAAGTCTTCGCAAGATGCGATCGCGCGACGCGTTCGGTTAAAGACCTGCCCCGAAAGCGCCATCAAAGCAAGCCTGCTACATCTTTCTACCTTGGCAATCAGCGTTTGAATTTGCGAAACCCGAAACATCATTGGGAATATAAAGATTTCCACAAGCTGGGGAAAACGAATCGAACAGCACTTAAGAACGTCTAAATATTAGGCGCGAACCTTGCTACAATAAGAACTGGTGGATGAGGAAACTTACGACCGGACTGGCGCAAAGAGGACAAGACAATGATGGCCAGCACAAGTATCGAGGCGGCGGTGGGGCGAAATTGCCGATTACTGAGACCAGTTCGCGACCATGAAGGTCGCAATCGTTTCGGTGAGAGACCACTCATCCTGCGCGAGGTAAACAACCTGGATCGGCACATGTA
>JBAPSR010000496.1:0-8364 GCA_049281755.1 Binataceae bacterium (SeqCode) | reverse complement strand
CATCAGCGCCGCCACGATTCCACCGACCGCCGAGCCGAGCATCACGCCGCCGAATGCGCCCGCGGCGCCGAACGCTCCCGTCCTTCCGCGCCGATCGCTCGGCGCTCGCTCGACCATGAACACCACTGAGGTGGTGTATTCGCCGCCGACCGACAAGCCCTGCACCAGGCGCAGGATCACCATCGCCACGGTCGCGGTGACGCCGATTTGGTTGTAGCTCGGGAGCAGGCCGATGAGAAAGGTCGGGACCGCCATTGCGAGCACCGAGAGCGTGAGCGCGCGTTCGCGGCCTTCGCGGTCGCCAATATGGCCAAAGATCAGCGCTCCGAACGGCCGCATCAGAAAGCCCGCCGCGAATACGGCGAACGCCTCCATCAGCGAAGTGGTGCGGCTATGCGAGGGAAAAAAGTTCTGCCCGATCGATTCCGCAAAAAATCCGTAAACCGAAAAGTCGTACCACTCGAGGACGTTGCCCGCCATCCCGGCGATGATCATCCTGCGCTGCGAAGCCGGTCCAGTTTGCCCCATGAACAGATTCCCCCGCGCGTTGGCGACGCCCGCCGCCGCAGCGCTCCAAGATACCGGGTGCAGCCCCGGGCGTCACGCGGTTTGAGCTTCCGGCCACGGCTTTCGTCGCCCGCGGCGGAGAGCCGTCGGCGCATTTGCCTTAACCCTGCGCCGCGAGTAACTGCATGTAGCGAGAAAATACAGCTTGGAGACTTTAGGTTGACCGATTCTCCAAACTGGAAAGCGTCTCGATACTCCAACGCGCATTCGCGCCGTGCGCGGTTCTCAAAGCCGCGCCAAACGCCCTGGGGAGGGAATTCCATGACAATGCCGCGGCCTGGCTTTCGGCTGATCCTGCGCGGGATTCTGCTTGCGGTTCCGATCGCGATACTCGTCACTTCGGACGCGTTTGCGAGACCTTACCGCGGCGGTATCCCATGGTCATTCATCCTGTGCAAATTCTCCGACAGTCCGGCGCCCCCGAATCCCGCAAGTTACTATTCCAATATGACGATCAATTCGGGCACCAAGGGGCTTGACGACTACGTAAAAGCAATCTCCAACGGACAGGCGGATCTGAGCGGCTCAGTCCTGCATGGATGGTACACCGAGTCACACACGCTCGCGTACGAGCAGGCCCTGACCAGCAGGTGGCAGCGCGTGCAGGACTGTATCGATACCGCTGCGGCGTCGACCACCGACAAATATGTTCCCCCGTCCGGACAGCGGGTCTATGTCATCACCTCGCCCGGAGTTGATCTGGCGGGATGGGAAAATACCGGCGCGATCGGCGGCGACGATGTGGCTCTGCCGGAAATCGCGCACGAGTTCGGACACGGCATCGGGCTCAATCACTCGTGGTCGGACGACATCACGTGGAAAGACATAAGCTGGGCGGGACCGGGCGAATACGACAACCCGTGGGATCTGATGAGCGCCGCCAACGTCTATACCGATCCGACCGGAGCGTTCGGCGACGGACCGCCCGATCTCGACGCGCATCATCTCGACGAGTTGGGATGGATTCCCAAGTCGCGGATTCTGACCTTGGGCGTGGACGGAATCCTCTCGAGGACCGGCGTAACCCTCGCGGCGCTGACTCATCCGGGAACCTCCGGCGATCTGCTGGTGCGGATCCCGTTCGATTCGAGCGATCCGCTCCACTTCTATACCGTCGAGTATCGCACCCCGGACGGATGGGACGCCGGTATTCCCGCGGCCATCGTGATGATCAACGAGGTCAAGAACAACGGCAGCTATTATCAGACCACGCTTCAAAGAGAGCTCGGCACGTATGCGGGAACCGGAGACGGGCCGCCGGTCCAGTCGCTCAGCGCAAATGGCGTGACGATCTCCGTCACCGGGACTTCTGGCGACCAGGCGACGATCAACGTCAGCACCACGATGGCGCTGCCGTGCGCGCAAGGCTACGTGTGGCGCGAGGCGTCATCGATCGATCGCGTCTGCGTGGTTCCGGCAACCCGCACGCAGGCTGCCACCGATAACTCGCAGGCCGGCTCGCGTCATCTGGCGAACTCGACCACTTGCGTCCAGGGCTACGTATGGCGCGAAGCCTATCCGGGCGACCTGACCTGCGTGACGACCGCGACTCGCTCCCAAGCCGCTGCTGACGACGCGGCCGCGTACGATCACGTCGATGAAACCAAAGTCAGCTACGGACCGAATACCTGCAAGGCGGGTTACGTATGGCGCGACGGCGACGACAGCGACTATGTGTGCGTTGCCGGCGCCACCCGAACCCAGACTGCGGCCGACAATGCGGCCGCGGCGGGACGTCATGTCGCCAATTCGACTACCTGCGTTCAGGGCTACGTATGGCGCCAGGCGTGGCCGACCGACTACGTGTGCGTGACCGGAGCAACGCGCTCCCAGGCCGCCGCCGACAATGCTCAAGCGAGCGCGCGTCTGCTGCAACTCTTCGCGGCGCGGCCCGCATCGTCGCGCTTGGCCAATCTCGCGGCGGCCTTCGATCTCGCATCGCCGGCATTCGCGGCCGATATCGAGCAGACCAAGGAGCCGACGGAAACGATGTCGCAGACGAATTCGGCAGCGATGGCGCAAGGACCGGAGACCAAAGGACCGATGGGACCGGCGCCGGTCAGCGAGAGCGTGTTGCGAGTTCGGCTGTCAAAGCTCGGCTACAGCGGATCCGCGGTGCAGAGTGTGGTCCGCAACGGCAACTATTGGGACGCGACCGTGACCAAGAACGGAGTCACGCAAACGATCCGCTACAGCGTCCAAACCGGCGCCCGCATCCAGCCTCAGCTCAAGGTCCTGCCTAAGACGACCATTCCTTCGACGGAACTGGAAAAGAAGTAACCACCAGCCGGGGCGGCAATCCTCGCCGCCCCGGCTCCTCCATAGAGCTTCCTCATGTCGGCACGTCTCGCGCGAAGCGCGGAGCGCGCTTTTTTGGCGCCTTACCGGGCACGAGGCCCGGCGGCGGGAGGCTTGATGCGATATTGCCTGCGATATACCATGAGGAAGTTTGCGGGTCGTCGTGGATACCGATGTGATGGTTGCAGCTGTGCGGAGCGACGCTGGCGCTTCCAGGCTGATTCTTCGGTCGGCCTTACTCCGGCAGTTTGAGTTGCTACTCTCGGTGCCGCTGATGCTCGAGTACGAGGCTGTTCTCAAGCGACCGGTTCATCTGAAAGCTGCCGGTGCCTCAGCGAGCGAAATTGACGCCATCCTCGATGCCGTATCTGCGATTGGTAAACCCGTCACGTCGACGTTTTCGTGGCGCCCTTCGGTGGCAGATCCGGCTGATGAAATGGTGTTGGAGGCGGCGGTCAACGGACTTGCCGACATTGTCATTACGTTCAATCTCCGGCACCTAGGCGCGGCCGCGCGCAGGTTCGGCATCAGGGCAGTGCGGCCGCCGGATGCGATTGGGTTCCTTGAGGTGTGAATCATGAGGAAGAGCAATTTCGCGCTACGGCTTCAGCCCTCGCTGTTCGATGAACTGCGCGGTGTTGCCGCGGCTGAAGACGTGACCCTCAACCAGTTCATCAATGTGGCGGTCGCCGAAAAACTGGCCGCGCTCCGGACCGAGGCCTACTTCCGCGTTCGTGCGGCGAAGGCGGATATTCCGGGAGCGCTAAAACTGCTGGAACGGTTGGGCGTCGGCAATCGTACACGGTCCGATGATCGGCTGGAAACCAACGCTCGGCATCGCCGAATCGCCGCTAAGCCAACCACTCGTAGATAGCTTTGGTTCCGGAATTCAACGCCGACGAGGTACTCGTTGCACTTTGCTACTGGCAACAGGATCGACTACGATCCCGAAGTTGAGCACATTCCTCTGAGCGTTCGTTCGCCCGGATTCGGGAGCGGACATCCCGCCGACGACGACTGACACCAGAGCAAAACCATACAGGAGACGTTAGCTATGGCTGCATCACCATCTATTGAATCCGCCGCGCGTGGCGCGAAGAATCCCGCCGCTCTCCAGTTCCTTAAGAGCGGTCCCAAAAAGCTTCTGATCGGCGGCAAGTGGGTCGCGGCGAAATCCGGCAAGACTTTCGAGACCCTTAACCCCGCCAACGAGGAAGTTCTGGCGATTGTCGCCGAGGGCGACAAGGCCGACGTCGATGAGGCGGTCAAAAATGCGCGCAAGGCGCTCGAGCAGGGCAAGTGGTCCACGATCGGGCCGCATCAGCGCACCCGCTTCCTGCTCAAGATCGCCGACCTGATCGAGCAGAACGCCGAAGAACTCGCCGAGCTCGAGACGCTCGACAACGGCAAGGCGATCTTCGAGTCCAAGAATATCGATATTCCCGGCGCGGCCGAGACCTTTCGCTATTACGCCGGATGGGCTTCGAAGATCTATGGCGAAACCAATCCTTCCGAGCCCGACATGTTCAGCTTCACGCTGCGCGAGCCGGTCGGCGTATGCGGCCAGATTATCCCGTGGAACTTCCCGCTCTTGATGGCGAGCTGGAAAATCGCGCCGGCGCTCGCATGCGGCAACGTCGTGATCTTAAAACCCGCCGAGCAGACTCCGCTCACCGCGCTGCGCCTGGGCGAGCTGATTCTGGAAGCCGGACTCCCCGAAAGCGTCGTGCAGATCATCACCGGATTCGGACCCGGCGCCGGCAGCTCGATCGCCGAGCATCCGGATATCGACAAGGTCGCGTTCACCGGATCGACCGAAGTCGGCAAGCTGATCCTGAAAGCCTCGGCCGGAAACCTTAAACACGTGTCGCTGGAACTCGGCGGCAAGTCCCCCAACATCATTTTCCCCGATGCGGACATGAAAGCGGCCGCGTTCGGCTCGATGCTCGGTATTTTTATGAACCAGGGCCAGGTATGCTGCGCCGGCTCGCGCGTGTTCGTGCAGGAATCGATGTACGATCAGTTCACCGACACGCTCTCGCAGATGGCCAAGGGACTGACTCTCGGCAATCCTCTTGATCCGGCGACCCGGATGGGGCCGCTGGTGTCCAAGGAACAGCACGATCGCGTGCTGGGCTACCTCAAGGCCGGCAAGGATGAAGGGGCCAAGGCGATGACCGGCGGAGCCGCAGGACCGCAGGAGCGCGGCTACTTCGTGCAGCCGACGGTCTTCTCCGGCGTGAACAATGGGATGAAGATCGCGCGCGAAGAGATCTTTGGACCGGTCGCCTCCGCAATTCCGTTCAAGGACGAAGCCGACGTGGTCTTCCAGGGCAACGACACCACCTACGGACTGGCCGCCGCGGTGTGGACCAAAGATCTGAGCCGCGCACATAAGGTGGCGCGCGCACTCAAGGCCGGCACGGTCTGGATCAACACCTACGGGATGATCGATCCGATGGGTTCGTTCGGGGGTTATAAGCAGTCGGGCTTCGGCCGCGAACTCGGCAAGCATGCGCTCGAGCTCTACACCCAGATCAAGCAGGTATACACCAAGCTCTAGTTTGAAAACGTGGTCTGGTAGGAAGGCGTCCGCTTTGGGCGCCTTTCTTTTTTGGCCAATTTATTCACGTTTGTTGTGTTTTGAGGTGGTTTAATGGATGATAACCCGCTCTGATTACGCGCGCTTTCGTTCCCGCGCGCATCGCGTTATAAGTGCTCGTGTCAGTTTTTGACTTTGGATAAGCGGATGGGCGTAAATTTGTTACTGAAAGCTTGAGCATCCATAAGACGGAGCGCACGGTATCCACGATGGCGACGGAGAAGGACGGCGACCTTATCGAGGCTATGATCTCGCCGCGCATCTCGCGCCGGGTGCAGAGCGCCGTCGCATCCGCGCTGAAGGAATCCGTCGCGCTCGACGCAGACACGCCCGTGTCCGAGCGCGTCGAGCAGCCGGCTGCGCCATCGCCCGAGGCAAGGCCGGCGCCGCCCAAGGCTCCCAAAGTCCTCGATATCGAAGGGCGCCTCGACGTTCGCCCTATCGGCACCACGCAGGGTTTCAAGGAGCTTCACGTTCTGCACAAGCGCACCTGGGACATGCTCAACGTGCATCAAAAGCGCGTGACGATGATCCTATGGCCGCTCGCATTTCATTTCGGCCTCTATCACCTGAAGCCCGGACAGGAGAAAAAGCGGCCACCGCTGGTCGCGGCGTTCTGGGCGCGATGCCTCGCCGACGCGCCGCTGACGCTGGGCCATCTGTATCCGCCGCAGATATTCAAGGGACTTTATTCCGAGGACGTGTGGGAATTTGGCGGGATGGTGGTCGATCCGACTTTTCAGGGCAAGGGCCTGATGCGCGCGCTGTCGGACACGGCCAAGCTGTTCCTGTTCTCGCGTCGCCCAAAGCTGATCATCACCAATCCGGTCGAACCGCTCTACGAAATCTACAAGCAGCTCGGGCTCAAGACCGTGGGCAAGGCGCCGGTCAAATATCCGTACGTCGACAACGCCAACGTATGGCTGATGTACGGCGATTTCGAGGAGCTGGCCAAACCTTATTTTATGTAGAGAAACACTACTTCACTACGGCTGCTTGCCCGGTGGAGGCTTGGCCGCGCCCGACGCCATCGCGCTGGCGCCCTGCAGAATCCGCGAACCCACACTGAGGATCGCGTCGGTCACGCCCGGGAACAGCGACGCGAGCTTCTCCGCCACTGCCGCTCCGGGAGGAACGTCAACCTCAGTCAGGCCAAAGGTAGCGGCTGCAAGAATCGCCCACGTGACCCATCGCGCCGGCATCGCCATCATCGTCGGCAGCCCCTTGAGCGACTCCGAGCTCTTCTGCGCAGCCCGCGCCATCGGAGTGTCGATCACTCCCGGCATCACCAGCGAGACGTGAACCCCCGAGCCGAAGAGCTCGACGCGCAGCGCCTCGGTCAGTCCGACCAGCGCGAACTTGGTCGCGCTGTAAGCGCCGAGCGGACTTACTCCGCGCCGGCCGGCCAGCGATGCGACGTTGACGATATTGCCGGCCTTGGCCCGGCGCATGATCGGCAGCACCGCGTGCATCGCGTGGACGGCGCCGTAAAGATTGGTCGTCATCATGCGCTCGAGATCTTCCGGCCGCATCTGCTCGACCGGGTCGGGAATCAGGACGCCGGCCGAGTTGATCAGAACGTCCACGCCGCCGAACGCGTCGCGCGCCTGCTCTATAGCCCAGAATACCCGCGCGCGATCGGTCACGTCGCATTGCAGCGCAAGCGCCTTGCCGCCAGCCTTGATGATCTTCGCGGCGAGTTCCTCGAGCGGCGCCGTTCGCCGCGCGAGCAGCGCGACGTTGGCGCCTTGCTGACCGAAAGCCAGTGCAACGTCGGCGCCGATTCCGCTCGATGCTCCGGTCACGACGATCGATTTGCCGCGAAAGTATCCGCCGATTGGTCCTTTCGATGCGTGGTCGCTCATGCTGCCTCTCCCGGGCCCAGCGTGGCCGCGTAATGTTCAATGGGTGAATAGTGCGCCGATACCAGCGGCTGCGGCAAACGCGCTCGCGCGCGACCTTGTAGGGCGATCGTGCGATGGTTACGTTTAAGGCGCGGCCGGGCGGGGGAACGGCGGAGGTTCGGACGATATGAAGACAGGCGCTGTGCTCAAGGAAATTGCCGCGGCGACCGCGCTGCTCGCGTCGTATCCCCTGGACCGAATCGCGCGCAATGCGCCCGCGATCGCGTGCGCCGCGCCCGGTGAACCGGTCATCCTGATTCACGGCTACGGCGGCGGGCGCTCGAACCTGCTCGCGCTGGCGTCTTATCTGCGCCTTTGCGGATTGGACAATATTTCCTACTTCGAGTATCCGCGCAGCCAGACGATCATGGCGTCGGCGACGAAGCTCTCCGCGATGGTCGATGAAGTCGCGGGACCCACTGGCGGCGCGCATCTGGTCGGACACAGCCTCGGCGGAAGTATCGCACGCCTTTACTCCCTGAGCGCGCGGCGTGGCGCGGTGCGTTCGATCGTGACGCTGGGTTCGCCGTACCTGTTCGGCCAATGGGCGCAGCGCGAGCTTGCGATCTTCGGCGACGAAGATCCAATCGTGCCCGCACCGACCGGAATCATTGCCCAAAGCATGCCGTTCGGCCGCCGTATCGTGCTCGAGGGCGCCGGCCATCTGGTCCTGGCGTTTCTGCCTGAGGCGCTGCGCCTGGTGGCGACCGAGCTGCGCGCAAATCGCGTCTCGAACTAGCATCTTGCGATGAGTTCGCGCGGCGAAACCTCTCGATCGGCAATCGTGCTGGCCGGAGGACGAAGCTCGCGGATGGGCCGGCAGAAGGCCGCGCTGCGATTCGGCGAATCGACGCTGCTCGAGCGGACCATCGCGGAGCTCGGCAAATTTTTTGACGATATCGTAATAGTCGCAGCCCCCGACGCCGCCGAAGCGCCGCTCACGATACCGCGCAATGCGAGGATCATCCGCGACGATCGCGAATACCAGGGCCC
>JBAPSR010000495.1:0-13935 GCA_049281755.1 Binataceae bacterium (SeqCode) | reverse complement strand
CGGCGATGTCGTGCCGCAGCTCCGCGATTTCGGTCGAGAGCGCATACGACCTGCCACCCGCCTCGGTCAGCCAGAACGGCAGCGTCGGCGCCATCCCGGGCGCGGCCTCGACCATCAGGCGTCCGCGCGAGGTCCGCTGGATCTGCCACGGCATCGAGCCCAGCGAGAACACGTCGCCGCGCGCGGATTCCTGCGCGAAGTCTTCTTCGACGTCGCCGATTTTGCGCCCTTCGGATTCGATCACGACGTCGTAGTTGCCGCTCTCGGGGATCGTTCCGCCCGACATGATCGCGGCCAGACGCGCGCCGCGCCGCGGACGAACGCGATGATTGGTTCGATCGAAAAAGATTTTGGGCGCCGCACCGCTAATTCGCTCCGGCAGCTCCGTCGCCATCTGCTCGACCAGGTGCGTGAGCGCGCTCGCGTCGAGGCCGCCCAGGTTGTACGCGCCGCGCAGGATGCGCAGCAGATCCGTTTCGCTGATTTCGTCCTCTTCCGCCGCGATCGCGATAATCTGCTGCGCCGCGATATCCAGGCATCCTGCCGGAATCTCGACTTCATCCAGATGCCCGCGGCGAATCGCGCGCACCGCTGCCGCGCATTCCAGCAGATCGTCGGTGGTCAGCGCGAAGAACCTGCCCTTCGGCGTCGCGCCAAGGTTATGCCCCGAGCGCCCCACGCGCTGAATTGCGGCCGAGATCGATTTCGGCGAATCGATCTGGCAGACCAGCTCGACCGCGCCGACGTCGATGCCCAGTTCCAGCGACGCGGTCGCGACGATCGCGCGCAGCTCGCCGCGTTTCAGGCGCTGCTCGGCGAGCATTCGCTCCTTGCGCGCAAGACTGCCGTGATGCGCCATCACGGCGTCGGCGCCGACGCGCTTTTGCAGATTCAGCGCAACGCGCTCCGCCCACCTGCGCGAGAGCGTGAAGATCAAAGTCGTGCGATGCGCCAGAATCAGCTCGGCTATCTGATCGTACATAGCGTCCCAATGCTGATGCGTCGCGAGCGGACCCAGCTCCGGTCCGGGCGCGATTACCTGCAAGTCCATCGTGCGCACGCGATCGTCGGCGCGCACTATTTTCACCGGACGCGAAGTGCGCGAGCCGTCGGCGGCGGTGTCGAAGCCGGCCAGAAATTCCGCGAGCTTCTCGATCGGGTTGAGCGTCGCCGAAAGCCCGATTCGCGAGGGTCGCCCGCCGCCCGACGCGCGCACATAGCGCTCCAGCCGCTCGAGGGTTACCGCGAGATGCGCGCCCCGCTTGTTCCCCGCAAGCGCGTGGAGCTCATCGACGATAACGTGGCGCACGGATGCGAGCTTGGCGCGAAACCGCGGCGACGTGAGCAGCAGGAATAGCGACTCGGGCGTGGTGACGAGGATCTGCGGCGGCCGCTTGAGCATCGCGCCGCGCTCACTCGCGGGAGTATCGCCGGTGCGCAGCCCGGCGCGAATCACGCTGAGATCGATTCCTGCGGCCGCGGCGATCTCGCGAACCCCGTCGAGCGGCTCATCGAGGTTCAGTCGAATATCGTTGGCTAGCGCCTTGAGCGGCGAAACATAGAGGACCGAGACCGCATCGGCGAGAGCGCCGCGCTCGGCCTCGCGCACCAGGCTGTCGATCGCCCACATGAAAGCCGCCAGGGTCTTGCCGCTGCCGGTAGGCGCGCACAGCAGGACGTCGTGGCGAGGGCTCGCGCTCGCGGCGCCAATGACGGGCCATCCGAGTTCCTGCGCGCGCGAGGGAGCGCCGAAGCGCCGCGAAAACCATTCGCGCACCACAGGATGGAAATCTGCGAGCACCGGATGCATCGCAATCTTTATAACACCCTCCTCCACCAGACGGCAGCGCGAGCCGTCAGAAGCGCAGCAATTCGGCGAGTCGCGCGGTGAATTCGCTGCGTGAGAGAGTCAGGTCGAATCCCGCTTCGCGCGCGGCCTTGAGCGGTTTCAAATCGACATGGGAAGCGAAGCCGACGATTCGCGCGTCCGGAGCGTCGGCGCGGATGCGCGCGGCCGTCGCGGCCGCCGGAAACTCAGCGTCCGAAAGATCGGCGAAGACCAGCGCGGGATGGCGGCTGCCGCATTGACGCGCCGCCGCCTCGAGCGTGGAAGCGTACAGCACCTCGACGCCGAGCGATTCGGCCACCGCGTCCAGCTTCGAGCGGAAGAAGAGATCCTTCACCAGCCCCAGCGCGATCTTGCTGCCCATGCCTTTAAGCATACCGACGCCCACTGCTCCGGTGAACAGCAGCGCTCGTACGCGATGCGGACCTACGAACGATTCGATGATAGAACCATCTTCGTCCGGCAGGTTTGTCCCGCACGCAGGAGGTCGCCTATGGCACGGCTGATGAGGGGAATCGAAACGCGGCTGATTCACGCGGGCGAACCTGATCCGCCGATGGGCGGCGCGGTCACGATGCCGATTTTCCAGTCCTCGACCTTCGAGTCGGCCGGCGCGAAAAGCTATCACGACCTTCGCTACATTCGGCTCTCCAACACGCCCAACCACACCGCGCTACACGCCAAGCTTGCAAGCCTCGAGGGCGCCGAGGATGCGCTGGTTGCGGGCAGCGGGATGGCTGCTATCTCAGCGACGCTGATGACGACGCTCAGCGGGCGCGGTCATCTGCTCGCACAGGACTGCCTGTACGGCGGCACGCACGATTTGCTGACGCAGGATTTCCCCGGGATGGGCATGGAAGTCGATTTTATCGACGGCGACGACCCGGCCTCGTGGCGGGAGATGCTGCGTCCGAACACCAAGGCGATCTACCTCGAGTCGATTTCCAATCCGCTCCTGCGGGTGAGCGATCTTGCGGCGGCGGTGGACTTCGCCAGCGCCAATGGATTGATCTCGATCATCGACAACACCTTTGCGAGTCCGATGAATTTCCGGCCCGCCGAGATCGGCTTCGATCTTTCGCTGCACAGCGCGACCAAATACTTAAACGGCCATACCGATATCGTCGCGGGCGCGGTAATCGGGCGCGCGGAGCTGGTCGCCGAGATCAAGCACAAGCTCGACCATCTGGGCGGCGTGCTCGATCCTCACGCGTGCTTCCTGCTGAACCGCGGAATCAAAACCCTTGCGGTGCGCGTGCGGCATCAGAACGAGAGTGCGCTGAAGATCGCGCGTTTCCTGGAACAGCATCCGAAGATCCCGCGCGTGAACTATCCCGGTCTCGAGAGCCATCCGAATCATTTGCGCGCGTGCGAATTGTTCGACGGATTCGGCGGCGTGCTGAGCTTCGAGCTCGAAGGCGGCGTCGCGGCGGCCGAGAAATTCATCGCGCACGCGACAATACCTATTAGCGCGCCCAGCCTCGGCGGAGTGGAAACGCTAATAACCCGCCCCGCCGCGACTTCCCACTCCGGGATGTCGCCGGAGAGTCGCGCAAACGCCGGAATCAGCAACGCACTGGTGCGGCTATCGGTCGGGCTCGAGTCGAGCGATGATCTGATCGAAGATCTGGCGCAAGCGCTGCGTGCTATTTGATGATCTGAGTATAGGTCAAATTGTTTTCCCGTTCCGATGAATTAAATTACTGTAAGCTTCGTCCGATTGTTATGGTGCCCCCGCAGGAGCTGCGACCCGTCGCAGTCCTCGTGCCCTGAACCCGCTTTGAGGCGACCCGTGGCGGCTCGCCCGTGGCATCTTTCCGTTTCGGCTGATTAACCCAGTCAGTGGAAGGAGGTATGTCATGCCCAAGAGAGTCGAAGCGTGGACCTGGCGAGCGGCCGCCCTGATATTCGCGGTGGGATTTTTCATCGCGGCGCCGCCCGCCAGCGCCCAAGTCAAGCCTGGTGACACGATCACCTATACGAATTCGTACAAGGTGAAGAACCTGGTCTCGCCGGGAGTTTACTACAAGGTCGTCCGCGGAATGACGATGAAGGTGGTTCCGTCCGAGCGGATCGATTGGCCGCCGCCGTACCGCGATGCGACCGAGAAATACGCCGACCAGGTGCGGTTGTCGCCCGACGGACGCACGGTGGTCAACTACGTAGCCGGGCAACCGTTCCCGTTTCTTGATCCGAACGATCCGAGCATCGGGACCAAGATCATGTGGAACAACGCGTTCCGGCCGATCACCAGCGACGACTACGATCTGCGCTTCTATGATTGCGACGTCGTCAACACCGGACGCAACCATCGCGTCGACGTGATTGACTATTATCAGATCGGACATTACGCCGGTTATGATGAGGTCGGACGGACCGAAGTACAGCCGATTCCGATCGATCCGGATTTCAAGGTGACGAATCGCTATTGGCTATTCGCGCTATACCCGATTCTGGCGCCCGAGAATGATCGAGGCGGCGGCTTTATCCGCTATCGGTACGAGAACCCAAAGAAGGCCGATGACATTTGGGACTGGAATCCGGGCACGCGGCGGGTGCGCCGTCTCAACGAAGGCTTGATGAGCGACGCCGTCAACAGCGGCGGCAATCCGACCAATTTCGACCCGGATCACTACTCGGGTTTCAACGCGAAGATCGAGGAGTACAACTACAAATTCCTCGGCCAGAAGTCGATGCTGGCGTCGGTCAACGCGGTGCACTCGCCCGAAATAACCTGCCAGACCGACGGCGGCGGCAGCGCATGCCCCGAAAACTGGGAGATGCGCCAGTTATATGTAGTGCAGACGGCGCCACGCTCATCCAACAATGCCCAGGCGCTGCACGCAAAATCGATTCTGTATATCGACAGCGAAATGTGGTTCGAGCCGTACGTCGATGAATACGACGCGAAGGGCGAGCTGTGGCAGAATCATATCTACTGGCTGACCTATCGCGATCGGCCGGTGCCTGACGCTCGCGTTGCGATCTATCCGTTCAAACGCGCGTTCGTGGTTGGCGCGGCTTCGACCGACGTGCAATCCGGGCAGGCGACGATGTGCTATCTGCCGGGACAGCATACGCCGGAACGCGAATGCTGGTATATCAACATGGGCGCGGTTTCGCGCGACTTCTTTACCACTCAGGCGATGGCAAAGGCCGCACCCTAACGACTTGATCTCCGCGTAACAGCGGCCCCGCCAAGACCGGCGATTGCGTGCCAGCGCAGTCGCCGGTCTCATATTCATCGACCATGCGCGCATCGGGCGTGTTTCGCGATGTGTCAAATCGAGACTGGCGCGAAAGCGCCGCCCATTGAGGCTCGCCGTAGCCGCGCGCAATCCCCGGTAGTCAGCGTCAGCCTCGCGCGTCGCGACGGCATCGCGCTTGCTTTGTGATTGTGGCTTCTTCTGCGAACCCTGCCGGATCTCTTTCCGGCGATTACGAACCTGATCGTTCGCGCAACCGCGCCGTCACGCTTGCGATCGACGACCTGGATGAGCGCCGCCGCGTCACCATACCTGCCGGAGCGCTGAGCTTTGCGCGACCGCCCGCACGAATGGTGCGCGGCGCCGGTATTCTGGTGTTCGCGTTCGAGACCGCGCTGTTGCTCGCGCTCGGTCTGAACTTGCGGGATTTGACTCCCGCACTGATCGCTTTTCACGTTGCGGGCGTCAGCGCCGGCGCCGTGCTGTTTGCGCTGACCTTCGTAGAATGGGGGATGCGCCAGTGGCGGATTGCGGCATTCGCAACCTGCCTGTTTGAAATTCTTGCGGCCGCCAGTATTGCGTATCTGTCCGCCGACCCCGGCAGGCTGATTGTCACGATCCTTGCGATCCTGGTTGCCGCGGGCGCGCTGCTTCCGTGGAGCGGACGATGGCAGGCGGCACTGGGCGCTTGTGCGTTCGGCTCCTTCGGGCTGTTAGCTCTCGTCACACGCGGGCCCTTCGCAGACATGTTGTGGCTGCGCGTCTCTATCGCGGTGGTTCTGGCGCAAGTGATCGTGATGATGATCGCCGGCTATCGGCGCGAACTCGAGGCGCAGGTCGTGGTTCTGAGTGAGAGTGACCGGCGCTTGCGGATCGAGATCGCCGAGCGCGTGAAGGCCGAGCGCCGCGGAGAACTTTCGGCGGCGATGACGCGCACCGTATTCGAGAACCTCAACGACATCGCGATTGTCGGGACCCTCGGCGATCATACTTTCGCGATGGTGAACCAGGCCTTCGAGACCGCGTTCGGACGCCCGCGCGCGGAACTTATCGGCCGTCCGATCGAGGATGTCGATTTCTGGGTGCACGCGCGTCAGCGCGAAAGCTTCGTCGCCGAAATGGAAGCGGGACGCGTAGTACGCAACCTCGAGGCCGACTTCCGTCTCGCCGACGGCAGGATCATTACCGCGCTGGTCTCGGGCGTGCCGCTCGAGCTCGACGGGCGCCGGTGCGGGGTCGCGATGATTCGCGACATCACCTCGATGAGCCAGGCGCGCGCGGGGCTCGAACAGACGCAGGTTCGGCTGCGCGCGATCCTGGACGCGAGCATGGATGCGATTTCGATATACAGCCAGCGTCGAAGCAGATTCACATACGCCAATCACGGGATGTACAACGCGCTCGGCCTCGAGCCGCACCAGGTGCTGGGCCGTTCCTCGACCGAGCTCAATCTGTGGGCCGATCCGGCGACGGAGCGCGAGTACGATCGCCGGCTCGCGGCTGACGGCGCCGTACTCAACATGGAAGCGGAATTCCGGCATTCCGACGGAACCCTGATTCCCGCGCTGATCTCGGGCGTGCGGACCGAGATCGACGGCGAGCCGTGCATCGTCTCGTTCACTCGCGAGATCTCGCTGCTCAAGCAAAAGGAGCGCGACCTCGAGGCCGCGCGTGCGGAGCTGGCGCGTCAGCTCGAAGCCTTGCGCGCCAGCGAAACCCTGCTCGCGGAGAACGAGGCGAAGCTGCTGACGATCTTCAACTCCAACCGCGACTATATCGCGATCAACGGGTTTCCCAAGGGCGAGTATATCGATGTCAACGACGAGTTCATTCGCGGCAGCGGCCTCAGGCGCGATCAGATAATCGGACACTTCACCCGCGAGCTCGGCTTCTGGACCGACGACGCGCAGCTCGCCTCGTTCATGGAACAGCTGCATGCCAAGGGCGAGGTCCGCAATCTGTCGGCGGATCTGTGGGTCGCCGGCCAGATCGTGCCGCACCTGGTTTCGGGCGTGATTATCGATCTTGACGGAAACAAGGCAATCCTGACGATCGCGCGGGACATCTCGGATTTCCGCGCCGCGCAGGATCGCCTGCGCCAGAGCGAGGAGACGCTGCGCAAGGTGTTCGATGCGAATTTCGATTCGATCACGATCACCGATATGGCCGACGGCAACTACATAGATGTGAACGCGGCGTTTGAACGCAACACCGGGATCGCGCGCGATACCGTTATTGGAAAGGGTTTCGCGCGGACCGGCTTGTGGGTCGATCGGGATCAGCGCGCGGCCTTCGCGCGGGGAATTGAAGCGCATGGCTACGTGCGCGATATGGAGGCGGAGTTCCGGGTTAAAAACGGCGTGATGATGAACGCCCTGATCTCCGGAGTCGTGCTTGAACTGGGCGGCAAGCAATGCTGCCTGTCGATCACGCGCGATATCACCGCGCTCAAGCGGACCGAGAAGGCGCTGCTGGCGGCAAGCGAATCGGCGATGCAGGCCTCGCGCGCGAAGAGCGAATTTCTCTCGAGCATGTCGCACGAGATCCGGACCCCGATGAACTCGATCCTGGGCATGGCGGACCTGCTGGCCGAGACTCAGATGACCACCGAGCAGCGCCACTACGTGCAGAACCTGGTCAGCAACGGGCACGCGCTGCTGATCCTGCTGAGCGACATCCTGGATCTCGCGAAGGTTGAGAGCGGCCACATGACGCTCGAGATGGCGCCGTTCGATCTGCGCGAGGTGATCGAAAAGTCCGCCGAGGCGGTGGCGATACGCGCGCACGAGAAAGGCCTCGAACTGCTGGTGCGGATCGCGCCCGAGACCTTGACCGCGCGGATCGGCGATTCGCTGCGTCTGCGCCAGATCCTGATCAACCTGATCGGCAACGCGATCAAGTTCACCAGCTCCGGCGAGATCGTGGTCAGCGTCGAGCCCGACCGCGCTTCAAGCGAGCCGGGCGCACTCTTGTTCGCCGTGCGCGATACCGGAGTAGGCATCGCAGCCGGCCAGCTCGAAAACATCTTCATGCCGTTTACCCAGGCCGACTCCTCGACCACGCGGCGCTATGGGGGCAGCGGATTGGGACTTGCGATAGTCAGACGCCTGGCCGCACTGATGAACGCGACCGTGTGGGCCGAAAGCGAACCGGAACGCGGCAGCCAGTTTCACTTCTCAGCCGTGCTCGAGCTGCAACCTGGCGCCACAGGAAGCGCGGACCACAGCCTTGCGGGCAAGAGGGTTCTGGTCGCGGCCGAGAATGCCACGCGCCGCACGATCATGCGCGAGATGCTCGAGCTGATGGGCGCGCAGTGCGTAGTGGCGGACAGCGGTATTGACGCGATCGCCGCGTTCGAACGCGAGCGCGCGCAGGACCGCGTGATCGATGCGGTGGTGATCGACAACCGGATGCGCGCGCTTGGCGGAATCGCGACCGCCGAGCGGATGCGCGCGCTCGGAGCACCGGCGCGTGCGATCTCGCTGATGCTCGCGTCGGATGAAATCTCGCAAATCAGATCGCTCGCGCTGGGCTCATGGCTGGTCAAACCGGTCGCGATGGCGGATCTGCGGGCCGCGATTCTGCGCGACGACAATCCGGCTATCGCGCGCGCTCCGATCGCGTCGCAACTGGCGATCGCCGGCGTCATCCCGATTGCGCCATCCGCGCTGATCGTCAACCGCCCGCTGCGGATCATGGTGGCCGACGACTCCGCCGATAACCGGATTTTGGTCCGCGCCTATCTGAAGAACACGCCGTACCAACTCGACGAAGCCGAAAACGGCCGGATCGCGATCGACAAGTTCCTCTCGCGTCCTTACGACCTGCTGCTGATGGACATGCAGATGCCGGAGGTCGACGGCTACACGGCGACGCGCGCGATTCGCGATTGGGAGCTCGAGCACCATCAGCCGCGCACCCCAATCCTGGCGCTGACCGCGTCCGCGCTCGAGGAGGATCTGCATCGAACGCAGGAAGCGGGATGCGACGCGCACATCACCAAGCCGGTGCGCAAGGCCACGCTGCTGGAAGCGATACATCGCGCCGTCTCGGACTGCGCCGGCAAACGCGTGACCTGAGGCCTGGAAGTCTTCCCCAAGCGTGGCGGCGCGGCCCGCGGAAACGAGATCGAATCGTTTCGCGGGAGCGCGCCGCCCGCTCCCCAGCCGTTGCGCGCACCTCGCTTGCGATGCTACCAATCGCGCTCGAACGGCGATGCGCACGTCATCAATTAAGTCTCGTCCGCCGCTGGTCGCGGCGCTCACAATCGTAATCGCGATCGGAGCGTGCGCGATGTTCGCCGTGCACCTGCATGCGGCGGATGTTCCGCCGTCGCTTGACGAGTACCAAAGCGCACTCGACGCGATCGTGAAATCGCGTTCGCGGCAGAGCCTGCAGCCGGTGTTCGAGATCGGGATCAAATCCTCGCCGGAGGTGCAGGCGATTCTCGATACGCTCAGCGCCGGCGAGCTCGCGGCGCTGCAAAAGAAAATGCCTGGGATGCAGATCGTCCGCGGCGAGTCCGACGTCGTTCGACCGAGCGCCGACTTCTTCAAAAACCTGGCGCGGCGCAAAGGCACCAAAGCCGACCGCGCATTCTTCGATCTCTACGCGCGCACCGAACCTGATTCGAGTCCGGATTTCCCCGCCTATGTCTCGCAGGCCGGCGGCGCCGGCGGATGCACCAGGTTCGACGGACCGTTGATCGTCGGGCTCTACCGCGGATGGCTGGTCTTCCGCACGCAGTATCCGGGCGACTACACCACCGAAGCGCAGGGCGAGCTGGACAGCATGGATGCGGAGTTATCCGCCGGAACCTGCGCGTGCGGGAACCAGCAACAGGTGACCGACGGTCTCGAGGCGTTTACGAAAGCGTTTCCCGATCTGCCGCTGACGGCCAAGGTCCGTGCCCGCATCGATAGGATCAAGGCCGGCGCCTCGCACATCCGCTTCCAGTGCCACGGCTAGCGCGCGATCGCGCCAGCCGCCCGGATTGTCCCTCTCCCAGATGGGGAGAGTTGTGCGTACCCCGTTTGGAAAAGTGTGCCGGTGCCGAGGGCGAGATTCCTCGCGGTCCAAAGCCATCTGACGCAGCGCGCACGCCGCCCTATGCATTGCCAACGCGCGCTCGGAATGACACAAACCCCCGCGCGAGAGTTGTCAATCCGAGCGCGATCTTACCGCCAACTTTGCCGTCGTGCACTTCGTCGTGCGCTGCGCCGCATCGCGAGAGCCTGTCCTGAGCGGAGCCGAAGGAAATCTCGCCAGTCGCGAAGGCAATCCACTAAAATGAGTTGTGTAAAGCTCTCCCAATCTGGGAGAGGGACAATCCCAGAGCAAGTAATGAATGGTATTCGCTATTGTGCGAGGTCTTTGCCGTGCGGCGTGAGGGCTTCCAGAGCCATCGTGGCGAATGCGGGCTCGTGCTGCGCCATCGCGGCGAAGGCCGCGCCGGCGTTCTTCGGACGCTCGACGCCGTCGAGCGCGTGGCCTAGGCGCGCGAGCGCTTCGATCGCCGACAGCGCTTGTCCGGGCGGCGGAAAGGCCGAAGTGATTTTCTGGACCCGGCCCTTGAAGTTGGTAAAGCTGCCGTCGATTTCCGGATACGCGCCGATCGGCCATAGCTGATTCGCCATCTGCCCGATCTCATTGGCGTCGGTATCGAGCACCAGCAGATAGTCGAGCGCGCCGAAGCGGCGGATGAACTCGGCCTCGCCGAGCGGTTTCACCAGGTCCGCGCGCATCGCGATCAGCATCTTGAGCTCGCCGGACGCGACCGCGTTCGAGAGCGCGTCGAGTCCGTCACTGGGCAGGCCAAGCGCGGCCAGTCCGCGCGTGTTCGGATTCTTGTTGGCGCGAATGAGCAGATCGTCGTCGCCGCTTGCACCGGGAGGCGACCAGCTAAGGGTGGCAAGTTTGTCCGATCCGATCGTCTCCACGATCAGTTGCTTCAGCCCGAAGGCTTCTTCATTGGTCGCCTGCGCACCGATCACCGCGCCGATCGCATTGGCGCCGTATTGTTTCCCGAGCTCGGTGATCCGCGCGGCGGCGCGGCGCAGCGCTTCGCTCCAGGTTTCGGCGACCATCCGGTCCTTGTCCTGATAGAGCGGCGTGGTGAGGCGGCTTTCGCTCTGGAGCGAGGGAAATGAGTGGCGTCCCTCATCGCACATCCAGTAGCTGTTCACGTCGGGATTCTGGCGCGGCTTGAACCGGTAGATACGGCCGCGATTCTGATAGATGTCGATCGAGCATCCGCGCTCGCATCCGCCGCACACGCTCGGCGTGCGATGCAGATACCACACGCGCATGCGGAAGCGGAATTCCTTTTCGGTCAGCGCGCCGACCGGGCAGATATCAACCACGTTGGTCGCGTACTTGTTATCGACCGGACGGTCGGGCCAGTGGCCGATCTGGCACTGATCGCCGCGCTGGAAAATCGCAAGCTCGCTGGTCTTGGTGATTTCGTCAAAGAACCGGGTGCAGCGGCCGCATACGATGCAGCGCTCCTGGTCGAGCAGCACGCCGGAGCCGATATCGATCGCCTTGCCCTTCTTGTTCTTCTTGCCGAGCGAAAAGCGCGAGGGCTGCTCGTCGTAATCCATGTAGTAATCTTGCAGCTTGCACTCGCCGGCCTGATCGCACACCGGGCAATCGATCGGGTGATTGATGAGCAGGAATTCGAGCACCGCTTTCTGCGCGGTCCTGGTGCGCTCGCTCTTGGTGTGCACCACCATCCCGTCGGCGACCTTGGTGTTGCACGCAATCTGGAGCTTGGGCGCTTTTTCAATTTCGACCAGGCACATCCTGCAGTTGCCCGGCACGCTCAGGCCCTCATGATAGCAGTAGTGCGGAATCTCGATTCCCGCCTGATCGGCAGCCCTGATCAGGTTGAGCCCGTCGGCGACTTCGATTTCCTTGCCATCGATGGTGAGCTTCGGCATCGGCGCGCTATCCTTGCGATCCTGGCGATCTTCCCAAACTTAATGCGGCGTGCGGCGAAACGTCGTAGGCCGGATGCGGCGGCGGCGCGAGCTGGCCGTCGCGGTCGCGGAACGGGCAGCGTCCGAGCCGGATGTGTTCTTCAAACTCCGGACGCCACTTCTTGATGATTCCCTTGGTCGGCATCGCGAGCGAATCGGCAAGCACGCAGATGGTGTTGCCTTCCATGTTGCTCGAGACGTTCACCATCACCTCGAGGTCCGAGAGCTTGCCGCGCCCCGCTTCCATGTCGATGAGCAGTTTTTCAATCCAGCCGCATCCTTCGCGGCACGGCGTGCACTGTCCGCATGATTCGTGATGGAAGAAATGCGCGACCGTGCGCAGCACGTCGACCATGCAGGTGTGATCGTCCATCACCATCACGCCCGCGGTGCCCATCAGCGAGCCGGCGGCGCGGACCGAATCGAAATCCATCGCGACTTTGACCGCCTCTTCCGCGGTGAACGGCGGAAACGACGCGCCGCCGGGGATGACCGCCTTGAGCTGCCTGCCCCCGAGCATCCCGCCGCCGACCTCGTAGATCAGATCCTTCAGCGGAAAGCCCATCGGCAATTCGTACAGACCGGGCTTGTTGATGTGACCGGAGAGGCAGAAAAGTTTCGGTCCCGGACTTTTCTCGGGTCCGATCGACTTGTACCAATCCGCGCCCTTCTTGATGATCCACGGAACGTTCGAGAGCGTCTCGACGTTGTTGACGACGGTGGGCGAGGCGAATGCGCCGGAGATGGCGGGAAACGGCGGGCGATTGCGCGGATAGGCGCGCTTGCCTTCGAGCGATTCGAGGAGGCCCGACTCCTCGCCGCAGATATACGCGCCGGCGCCGCGATGCGTATAAATCTCGACGTCGAAGCCCGAGTCCATGATGTTCTTGCCGAGGTAGCCCTTGGCGCGCGCCTCGGCCATCGCGGCTTCGACCACGCGTTTTTGCAAAGTGAACTCGCCGCGGAAGTAGATATACGCGATGTGGGAATTGACCGCGCGGCACGCGATCAGAATCCCCTCGAGGATCTGATGCGGATCTTTTTCGAGCTGGTAGCGATTGGCAAACGTGCCGGGCTCGCTCTCGTCGGCGTTGCAGATCAGATAGACCGGCTTCTTGGAATCCTTGGGGATGAAGCTCCACTTGGTGCCGGTCGGAAACGCCGCGCCGCCGCGTCCGCGCAGGTTCGAGTTCTTGACCTCATTGATCAAGTCCTCGGGCTTCATGTCGAACAGCGCCTTGCGCAGGGCCTGGTAGCCGCCGTGGTTCTCGTAAACCTCGAGGCGCGTGAGGTCAGGAATATCCAGCCAGCGAGTCAGGATCTTTTCCATTCGAGTAAGTCGCGGGTGCGCGCGGTTCAGGCCGTTTGATGCTTGGGGTCGAGGCCGAGCAATTTCTGCTTCTGGCCCTGGATCTTGCGCTGCAACGCCATCAGGGCGTCGAGCACGCTTTCGGGCCGCGGAGGGCATCCGGGAACATAGACGTCAACCGGAACGATCTTGTCGATGCCGGGTATCGTCGCATAGTTGTCGTAGAAGCCGCCCGACGACGCGCACGCGCCAAACGCCATCACCCATTTCGGCTCGGCCATCTGATCGTACACGCGGCGCAGGATCGGTCCCTGGCGGACAGTGACCGTGCCGATCACCATCAGCAAGTCGGCCTGGCGCGGAGTGAAGCGCGGCAGCAGCGCGCCGAAGCGATCGATATCGTAGGGGGTGCACGACAGCGACATGTACTCCATCGCGCAGCAGGCGGTCGCGAACGGATATGGAAAGATCGAGAACTTGCGCGCCCAACCGATCGCCTTGTCGAGCCGGGTCAGCACGGCCGCATCGGCGAGCAGGATCTCGTCGCCTTTGCTGATCTGGTCCGATGCCTTGATGTCCGCCATTTATCCCTCT
>JBAPSR010000494.1:0-7140 GCA_049281755.1 Binataceae bacterium (SeqCode) | reverse complement strand
CGCTCCGGGAGCGCCTGAATCCGCGGAGTCAGACGATGCGGCCCTCGAGGCCGGGAATCTCGATCTCAACGCGCTGAACGATGCCGAAGATTTGCTCGACGCCGAAGCAAACGCTCTCGACGAAAGCGATGACGCCGCACCGGGCGGCGGCGCGCGCGTCGCAGTGAAAAAGCGCCGCTTCCCGTTCCATCAGGACGACCTGCGCTACAAGCATGTCGAGGTCGACACGCGCGAAGAATCCAACGCCGCCGTGATTTGCATCATGGACACTTCGGGCTCGATGGACACGATGAAGAAGTACCTGGCGCGCAGCTTCTTCTTCCTGCTCTACCAGTTCATTTCGACCCGCTACCGCAACGTCGAAATCATTTTCATCGCGCATCACACTGAAGCCTACGAAGTGACCGAGGAAGAATTTTTCCACAAAGGCGAGTCCGGCGGCACGTTCATTTCGTCGGGCTACTTGAAGGCGCTCGAAATTATCGCCGCCCGCTATCATCCGTCATTGTGGAATGTGTACGCGTTTCATTGCTCCGACGGCGACAACTTCGACTCCGACAATCCCGCCGCACTGAAAGCCGGCGAAGAGCTGGCCTCGATTTGCAACCTGTTCGGATACGGCGAGATCAAGCCGCTCGGCTCGCGCTACTACGAATCCTCGATGCTCAACGTATTCCGCAAAATCCAGGCGCCGAATTTCCACACCGTGCTGATCGAGCGCAAGGAAGATATCTGGCCGTCGTTCAAGGCGTTCCTGGCCAAAGACAGGGTGAAGGAATGAGCAGTCACGCCGCGCACGAATCAGGCTCGCACTCGAACTACACGCTCGCCGATCTCGCGCAGTGGGACGAGCGGATTCGCGAAAAGGTCGATGAATTCGGCCTGGATTGCTACACCCAGGAATTCGAGATTTGCGATCACACCGGGATGCTCGGGTACATGGCCTACTCCGGGATGCCCTCGCACTATCCGCATTGGTCGTACGGCAAATCCTACGAGAAGCTGAAAACGCTTTACGATCACGGCGTCTCAGGCCTGCCCTACGAGATGGTGATCAATTCGGATCCGGCGATCGCCTACCTGATGCGCGACAACACGCTGCTGCTGCAGATTTTGACCATCGCGCACGTTTACGGACACAACGACTTTTTTAAGAACAATTTCACCTATCGCTCGACCCGCGCCGAATTGACGATCGAGATCTTCAAGGCGCATGCGATGCGCGTGCGGCGCTACGCCGAGGATCCTTCGATCGGAATCGAGAAGATCGAGCGCGTCCTCGACGCCGCGCACGCGCTCTCGTGGAATTGCCGCCGCAACCTGGCGATTCGCAAACGCTCGCACGGCGAGCAGGTCGAGCTCGCGCTCGAAGCGGCGCATCCGCGCCCCGACCCATTCGCGAAAATCCACGCGCGCCAGGAATTTACCGAACCCGACCTGCACAAAGTCCCGCTCGAGCCCGACGAAGACCTGCTGATCTTTATCCGCGATCACAATCCGTATCTCGCCGAATGGGAAAAAGATCTGCTCACCATCGTCGATGAAGAAGCCAAGTATTTCATCCCGATGATGGAAACCAAGATCATGAATGAGGGATGGGCCAGCTTCTGGCATCACAAGATCGTCGAGTCGCTGCGCCTCGAACAGGGGCTGCATCTCGAATTTATCGTGCGCCACAATCAGGTCGTGCGCCCGATTCCCGGCCAGCTAAATCCGTATCATCTCGGCTACAAAATCTGGGAAGACATCGAGCGGCGATGGACCAATCCGACCGCCGAGGAGATCAAGCGCGACGGCGCGCCCACCAAGTCCGCGCGCGACAAGCTGTTCGAGGTGCGCGAGGTCGAACGCGACACTTCGTTCCTGCGCCGCTACCTGACCGAAGAACTGATGCGCGAGATGGATATCTTCCAGTACGAAGCGCGCGGCGAGGATCTGGTGGTCGGCAAAGTCGCCGACGACGAAGGCTGGCGCGAGGTCAAGGACACGCTGATCAAGAACGTCGGCACCAGCTCGATTCCGGTAATCAAGGTGGAAGACGCCGACTTCGGCCAGACCCGCACGCTCTACTTGAAGCATCATCACGACGGCCGCGACCTGCATCTCGAATACGCCGAAAAAACCATGGCGTATCTGCATCGACTATGGGGCCGCGAAGTCGTGATGGAAACGACGCTCGATTCCAAGCGCTCGCTCCTATGCTTCAATGAGCGCGGCTTCTCCGCCCGCGCCATGAAGTAATCGGCGCGCACTGGTGAAGAATCGCGTGCTTATCGCGTGACTCTCGCTTGCGATGCTCGCCAGTGTGAACAGCAGCGTACTTGCGACCGGCATGCAGGGACATTTTCGATGCGGATTTACCGACTACAGGTGGCCCAGTTCTCCGGAAGACGCGCCGACCGCCGCCGGAAACGGTACGATGGAATTCGAGTCAGATGGGAATGGCAGATTCATCTCCGGCACCATTTCCGAACACTTAGCGGACGACACTCGGACGTTTGGCCAAAAGACGTGCGAGTTCTAATTAGTGAGCGGCGACTACCACATGAACTCGCCAAGCGCTGGGGTATCAACTCTGGTCTGGAAACTTCGAGTCGGTAGCGATAGTCACTGCGGGGCGCTCCTCCGAAACGATAGCGCGGCAAATATCGGCTACACGGAGAGCCCGCGGGACTACGCCCCTATCACTGGGAACGGTAACTTCTTCATTTCGAAGGACAATAGTTCAAAATGGTTCAGTGCAAACGAGCTCGGCGTCTCGATAGGAGCTTGCAGCCAGGCTCGCTGAACGATCGGGGTTTGATCCGCCATTGATCCGGGGGAATGGATCAGTTATTGTATACATGTCACTACAGGAGCTTCTATGGCCGAAGTGCTAACCATCAGAGTTGACGCGAAGATCAAAAAGCGGCTGGAGAAACTCGCCAAGGCGACCGCGCGCACCAAGTCTTATCTCGCCGCGCAGGCGGTCCGCAATTACCTCGACTTGAACGAATGGCAAATCGCCGAGATCAAGAAGGGTATTGAAGAGGCGGACCGCGGCGAATTCGCCGACGACGCCAAGGTCGAGGCGTTCTTCGCGAAATGGAAGCGCGGTGCGCGTTAGATGGACGGAACCCGCGTTCGAGAGTTTGCGCAGTCACGCGGATTTCATTGCCAAGGACGATTTCGAGCAGGCACGCAGACTGGTTCTGCGCGTCAACGAGGCTGTTGAACGTCTCAAACAATTCGCTTCATTGGGCCGCCCTGGAAGGCTTTCCGACTCGCGTGAATGGATAGTTTCGGGTACTCCCTACATCCTCGCCTATCGCATTCGCGGAGATACTTTGGAATTGCTTCGTATATTGCACGCGTCGCAGGAGTGGCCCGAAGAATTCTAGCGCGACACTGGTTGATCGCAGTCGCGGCGTACCGCGCCTTACTCCGACGGTTGCGGCGGAGGATTGCCTTCCCTGATTTGCGCGCGCGGAACCCCGCTCTGCGCGGCTTCTTCTCCGAGCAATCGCTCCTCGCGCCGGGTCAGCGGATGCAGCGTGCCCGTGAATTCGGTCTCCATAATCGGGTCGGGAAATCCCGATACGTAGATGTCCTCAGTCTGCGTGCATTTGACCTCGTTCTTGCTGATGAGCTCGAGGTAGACCTTCCCGATGTTCCGAAGCGGCGGCTGGCTCCCGATGTCCACCCCCTCGACCTTGAGCGATACCGCTCTGGGGCCGTCAGTCTCCGCCTTGGTCTCGAGCACCTGCATATCCGGACTTCCAATAACAGTCGTCGCCAGGACCACGCCGCCGTTCTGCTCGCCGAAGATCATGCTGGTCCCCATCAGATCGGGAGGATGGCCGCGGCCGTAGTGGCGCTTGAGCCTCAGATGCCCGCCCCAGTTGCCGATGAAGTCGGGGCTGGCCTCGGGCAGCGTCAGCACCTGCGCGTTAGGCGGGATTACCGGGATGACGCGCGTGTTGTCATCTTCCCCCTGCTGCTGCGGCATCGAGGTCTGCGGACTCGGCATCGTCGGTTGCAGCTCGAGCGTCTGGCCGCCCCCCTGGCTGCGAATGTTCGGAATCGAGCTCGATTGCGCATGCGCGCGCGCCGCTCCCATCGCGACGACGAACGCAGCCACCATCGCGGCGCATGCGTATCGCGCGAGGCGCTGAAGATTTCTGTCGCGATTGACCATGGTCCCACATTCTACGCTCGTGCGCCGCGATGCGCGATGCTCGTTTCTCATACCCTCTCCCACCGGGAGAGCGCGGCGCGGCGCGAGGCTTGCGCTCTTTTCGCAAGCCTCGTGAAGCGCGGGTGAGGGTGCTGCTCTGGGATCTTTCCGCGCGCCGAGATCGCTCTGCACAGAAGGCAGCAGAGCAGCACCCTCACCCGCCGCTTCGCGGCACCCTCTCCCGGGGGAGAGGGAATAAAGAAACGCCGCCGCGTCTATTGAGGGAAACAAATTCGGGCTTCCTCGCGCGGCAGCCCACGCGGGAATGACATGCCTGATGCGTCGCGATGCGCGACGCTTATCTGATCGGCACCAGATCGAGTTTGTCGCCCGGCTTGGCGCCGAGAGCGGCCAACACCCCGGGCGCGACGACGATTCGATTGCCCCGCGCGATTCCGTGCGCCGCGACCGCGCGAAATCCGCGCCGCCGGTCCTCGAGCGCGAGCAGCCATCGCGGATGCACAATCGGATCGACCTCGCCCGTCTCGGCACGCGCTGCGCGATATTCTTTGACCGGCGCAAGCTCGTCGATCTCGCTGCCGTAGTACGGCCCCGCGTCGAACGGATCGATCTGATCGAGAAATCGCATCCCCGCCTGCTCGAGCAGCCGGACCGCGCCACGCGTGTCCTCGCCCACCGTGCCGATCGACGCGCGCACGGCCTCGGGCAGCAGAAAGACGTAGAGCGGAGAGTCGGGAAACAACGCGTGGATAAATTCCTTGTCGTGGATCGAAAGCCGGTCTGCATCGCGAAACGAAAGTCCCGTCAGCGGCCGCCCGAAGTGATCCCAGAACGCATTGCGATGCCGCGGCGCCGGCGGCGGCAGCATCTCGGCCAGCACCCGCCGCTGGAACCGGCTTCGATGCTTCGCCAGGTAGAGGAACCGCACCCACGAAAGCTGGCGGCCGACGCGTTCGGGGCTGCGCCGCATCGCGGGCGCGACGATCAAACCGCCCAGCTCGGTCGGCCCGTCCATCGAATGGCGCAGCCGCAGATACTGATGCCGGAACATCCGGTCCAGGCGCTTCGAATAGCGCTCTTCGTTATCGATCTCGAGGTAAAAGTGCGGCGACTCGGGCGTGCCGTGCTTTGCGATGATCATCGAAGCGCCGACGATTTTCCCCGAGCCGATCCGCTGCGCACAAAACACGTACACCGCGCGCGACCGTTCGCGAATCTGGCCGCGAAACGACCGGGTCGAGCGGTCGAGCAACTCGCGCAGCTCCGCCGATTGCGTCGGCAGGTTGATCGAGTCGAGCCTGCGCGCCAGCGCCAGGAGCTGGCGATGGTCCCTGCGGGTAGCCTCGCGCACGATGAAAGCCGGAGCAGCGGTCGAAGCGGACGCCATCAATCAAGTCTAACATCGCCCCCGCAGTTCGGAACCCTCCGCGCGGCATAGTTCTGTGATTGTCATTTCCGCGGACGTGGCTGCCGCGCAGGAATGCCAAATCTGTCGCGCCCACTCCAATACCCTCTCCCCCCGGGAGAGGGCGACGCGGCGCGGCGATTGTTTTTTTTAGCAATCGCCGTGACGCGTGGGTGAGGGTGCTGCTCTGCGATCTGGACGCGCGTTCAGATAGATCACTCTGCACGAAAGGCAGCAGAGCAGCACCCTCACCCACCGCTTCGCGGCACCCTCTCCCGGAGGGAGAGGGAATCGGCACCACGTTGCTTTAGAATGTGGGGTCGGATAACTTCGCAATCGGAACGTAGCGGGTATGGGTAGGCTCCCAGGAGGGTGGCTGATGGAGTGGCCGAAGTGCCAGAAGTGTAACGATGGAACGCTGATCCCTCTGTCGGACTATGGACAGGAAGGCGCTTCCGTGATGTTCAAGGCGTGGGTCTGCACCAATCCGGATTGCGGTTTCAGCCTGCGGGTCGATAAGGGCGAAGTAACCTACGGCCGCCGCATAGAAACCAAGCACTAGACGGAAAATATCCCCACGATATCGATGCCAAATCTCACAGGCGGCCCGGACTGGCCGCCTTTTTTTTGGACGCACCCTGGCTGCGGTGGGTTTCGCGCGTCGATGATCGCTGCCGTCGTGGCGCTGTGCGTGCTCGCCGCCGGATGCTCTCTGATCGTCCCGGCGCCGTCATCGCATCCGGTCGTCCTTACCGATAGCGACAACGGCAAATCCTTCACCCTCGCGCCCGGCGCCGACCTGGAAGTGTCGCTGCGCGCGACCTCGGGAACCGGGTATCTCTGGACGATCGCGGGGAACGATCCTGCCGTGCTCAAACCACGCGGGCTGGGTAACTTCGAGATGCCGAAAGATGCGCCGCCGGGAGCGATGGGAACGCAGGTGTTTCATTTCGACGCGCAGACGCCAGGCACGGCAAAGCTCGAGATGGCCTACGTTCGGCCGTGGGAAAAGAATACCCCACCGGCCGCGACCTGGAGCATCACGGTCCGCGTGCAGTAGCAATCAGTACGCGGCGCGCTTCGCGAACAGCGCGCGAATCCTGTCGTGCGGCAGCGCGGTGATAACGCGCCCATCGATTCCCGTCATCGTAGCAGCGGCGACCATCGCGTTGACGATCGCCTCTTCGGCCGCCTGCACGGCGGCGGTGAACAGCGGATCCATTCGCGAGTTTCGCAGCATCGCAACTCTGGTCACGCCGCCCCGCTCCTTGCCGCGCGCAACCTCGGGCGGATTCGCGGTTGAGAATGCAAGGAACAGATCGCCCGAGCCGTTGCCCGAAACGCTGCCGGTGCGCGCCAGCCCCATCGTGAGACGCCGCGCGATCCGCTTCAGCTGATGCGGCAACAGTGGAGCGTCGGTCGCCGCGATTATGATGATCGACCCGAGCTCGCGCGGCGCGGATAGCGCCGGCGCCGATTCCAGTGCCCGCGCGATCCGCACGCCCGCGATCGTCAACTCGTCGCGCCGGCCGCAATTGAGCTGCACCAGCACCCCAAG
>JBAPSR010000493.1:0-1638 GCA_049281755.1 Binataceae bacterium (SeqCode) | reverse complement strand
GCGGTCGTCGTCGGTTTCGAGCGAGTCGAGATTCGCACCCATCCCGTGAACCTCGCGGCCAATCGAATGGCCGGTGCGATGCACGAAATTGGCGCCGAATCCGGCGTGCTCGATCACGCCGCGCGCTGCGCGGTCGGCCTCGCGTCCGCTCAGCGGGAGCGCGGCTGCCACGCGTGACTTTACGAGCTCGACGGCGGCATCGCGCGAGGCGCGGACGATCGCAAAGATCTCCGCGTGATATTCCGGCGCCGCTTCGCCGACGAAACCGGTCCAGGTGATATCGGCATAAACGGAGTCGGCGTCCGGTTCTTTGGCCCACAGGTCCAGCAGGACGAAATCTCCGCGGCCGATCGGCGCAGGATTTTCCGCCGCGGTACCGAAATGAGGATCGGCGCTATGCGCGTTCGCAGCCACGATCGGCGGCTCACGCGTGACGAGGCCCGCCCGTTCGATTCGCTCGAGCATGAATTTCTGGATCGCATACTCCGTTGCGGGCTCGCGCGCGGCGACGCGCCGTGCAATCTCGGCGAAGGTCTCGTCCACGACCACGCCGAGCGCGGCCCCGGCCCGGCGATGCCCCTGTATCTGCGCGGCGGTCAGCGTCGCTTCGAATTCCTGGATCAGATCGGCGGCCGAAACAATCTCGACACCGAGCGAGCGGACCAGCTCGACCGTGCCCGCGTCGACGCGCGAAACGTACGGAATAGCGCCGCGCGGCGAATAGTTCATCGCGATGCGCCGCGCGCCGGCGAGAATTGTGCTCAATCCCGCGAGCATCTCGGCGCTCGATTGATAGACGATCCGCTCGAACCCGAGCGAATCGAGGCGATGGGCCTCCACCGCAGAGACGAGGGCGCGCGCCTCGCCGCGCGCCGGTACATAGCAGAACCATCGCCGCGTCGTGGTGCCACGTTCGGAGAGCCCGAGCACGCGGTAGGCGATCGGATCGCTCAGGCGAAAATCGTAGAAGAGCCAGCCGTCGAGTCCGGCGGCAATAAGCGCGCGGGAAATTTCTGCAAACCGCTCTTTCATGACGCAGCACCGGCCGGCGCGAAGCGCGCGCCCCACAGGTTCACGCGTGCGGGATCGATTCGAACGATCGGGTTGCGCTCGGGCGCGAGCACCATCGCGCGGTACTGGACGTACTTGTCGCGCAGGTTGCGCAACGCGAGCATGTATTCCGCTCCGTCGGCGACGACGGCTGCACGGCCGCGCACCATCACAAATGCGAGCTGGCTCCAGTCTTCTTCGTAGTGATCGATAACGATCGCGACCGATGGATTCGCGGCGATATTGCGCATCCGTTTGATCGCGCCGCCGGGTCCGCGCCGCTTGGGTTTCTCGTCGATCACGAAATAGAAATGTGCGCCGTCGAACCAGTAGCACAGCGGCACGGCGTGTGGCGCCGCGGCGGCGTCGGCGGTGGCCAAATGCGCGATTCGCGCGGCCGAAAGAAAATCGCGCACGCGCGGCTGCTCGAGCAGGGCGATCGAAGGCTCGCTCATCGCGTCAGTCTCCGGTTTGGATTCCCGCAAGCCGTTTGAGCGCGGCGCGCGCCGCGCGCGCGAGTCCCGGATCGAGTTCGCGGCAGGCGGCGCGTTCAAGAGCCTCGAGTACCTGCGGCGACGCGTCCTTGAT
>JBAPSR010000492.1:0-3102 GCA_049281755.1 Binataceae bacterium (SeqCode) | reverse complement strand
CGGCGAATACAGCGCGCTGGTCGCCGCAGGCGCGTTGGCCTATGCCGACGCACTTCGCGCGGTGCGCGAGCGCGGCAGGCTGATGCAGGAGGCGTGTCCGCAAGGGCAGGGCGCGATGGCGGCGCTTATCGGCCTGGAGCTCGACGTCGTCCAGGAGATCTGCGCGCAGGTTTCCTTGGACGGACAGATCGCGGTGCCGGCGAATCTCAACGCGCCCGGGCAGATCGTTATCGCGGGTCATGCCGAACCGGTTCGCCGCGCGCTCGTAATCGCACAGGAGCGCGGCGCCAAGGCCTCGCAAGAGCTGAAGGTCAGCGCTCCCTTCCATTGCCCGCTGATGGAGCCGGCGCGGCGCGGGATGGTGCAAGTGCTCGAGAAGATTACCGTCGCGGCGCCGAAGATCGGTGTGGTCGCGAACGTCACCGCCGAGGTCAATCGCGACCCGGCGCGCGTCGTACCGCTGTTGCTCGAACAGATAACCTCGCCGGTGAGATGGGAAGAATCGATGAAGCAGCTCGCCGTTCTCGGCGTGACAGACGCGGTCGAGTTCGGCGGACGAGTATTGATGGGGTTGCTGCGCCGAATCGACCGCAACATCAAGGTGAAGCCGCTGGAAGACCTGGCGGGACTCAAGGCGATCAAGGAATCCTTCGGCGGCTGACCTGCGCGCTGATCGTGCGTTTGTCCTTGCGGCGCGAGGGGCGTGGCCTCGAGCCCCCAATCGTCATTCCGAGCCATAGGCGAGGAATCCCGAGGCGCCCATGCTCCGAGTACGCATCTCATGCAGTGCTCTGCCGTCCGGGATTCCTCGCGCGGCAATGGCAGCATCGAGACGCGCGGCGACAAGGCTACGATCGAGGTGGGGATCAGACACCCCCTCCTTTAATCTTCCCCCATGTCAGACAATGGGGGAGGAATCAGAGAAGGAAACTCCCGCAGCATCGCGCAGCCGCAGAGGCATCAGAAAAAGGACTTATATCGAACTTGCCTGACCGGCCTTAAGTCCTTATGCTGCGCAGTTAACTGGCGAAGGCGATGCGACCCGGGTGTCGCGGCTTTAAGTCTGGCGGTAGATTCCGCCGCACAGCGCGCGCAATCGCGCCGGCCAGGCAAATAGATTCGCATTTTCAGGAGCCGCCCGCGACGGCGCGCTGCCAGGAGGAACCAGAGCACGATGGCATCAGATATTGAAACCAAGGTTCGCGAGAAAATCAGCGAACAACTGGGCGTGGCCGCCGACGAAGTGAAACCCGAGTCGTCCTTTATCGAGGATCTCGGCGCGGACTCACTCGATATCGTCGAGCTCGTGATGGCGCTCGAAGAGGAGTTCAATATCGAGATCTCCGACGAAGACGCCGAGAAGATTCGCACGGTCAAGGACGTCGTCACCTATATCGAGGCGCACAAGAGCTGAACGTCCGCCCTCCATCGCAATTCCCTGACGCCGCCGCCGAGAGCGCGCCCGCTTTCCGCGGCGGACGCACGATCACGGCGCGATAAGGACCCCGGAGAGACAAGCGATGCGCTGTCCGTTCTGCAAGCATCGCGGCAACCGCGTCATCGATTCGCGGCTGGCCACTGACGCTTCGACCATCCGCCGGCGCCGGGTCTGTTCCGCGTGCAAGCGGCGCTTCACCACCCGCGAGCGGGTCGAGGAATCGGCGCCGATGGTGGTGAAGAAAGACGGGCGGCGCGAGCCGTTCGATCGCGCGAAAATTATCGGCGGACTCAAACGCGCGTGCGAGAAGCGCCCGGTCTCGATGGAGACGATCGAGGAGATCGCCAACCGGATCGAGACCCAGGCCGGCGAGAGCGGCGGCAAAGAGATTCCCAGCTCCGAAGTCGGCTCCGCCGTGATGAACGAGCTGCACCGGATCGATCAGGTCGCCTACGTGCGCTTTGCTTCCGTGTACCGCTCGTTCAAGGATATCGACGAGTTCATGCACGAACTCGAAGACCTGATCCGGGTCCGTAAAGAGACCCTCGGCACGGTCGGCGAGACGCGTCCCGCGGGCAAAAAGAGTGATAGCTGACGCCGCCTCCGGCGCCGAGCGCTCGCGTGACCGCCGCTTTATGGCGATTGCCCTCGGCCTTGCCCGCTCGCAGCTAGGACTGACTTCGCCCAACCCCTGCGTAGGATGCGTTCTCGTCCGCGCGGGAAAGATCATAGGACGCGGCGCGACGGCGGCCGGCGGCCGTCCGCATGCCGAAGCGGTCGCACTAGCCCAGGCGGGCGCTCGCGCTCGCGGCGCGACGGCGTACGTATCGCTCGAGCCCTGCGCGCATCAGGGTAAGACTCCGCCCTGTGCGCGCGCGCTGGTTCAGGCCGGGGTCGTGCGGGTGGTTATCGGATGCCTCGATCGCTATCCCGCGGTGCACGGGCGCGGCGCCGCGATCTTGCGCCGCGCCAGAATCGAGGTGACGGTCGGCGTACGCGAGGACGAATGCACTGCCTTGAGTGAGGGTTTCTTCGCCCGGGTCGCGCGCGGGCGTCCGTTCGGGTTGCTCAAACTCGCGATGTCGCTGGACGGACGAATCGCCGCAGCCTCGGGCGATTCGAAATGGATCAGCTCCAAAGATTCGCGCGCGCTGGTGCATCGATGGCGCCGCGAGTGCGACGCCGTCGTCGTCGGCGCTGGAACGGTGATCGCCGACAATCCGCGCCTGACTTGCCGGATTGAGGGGGGGCGCGATCCGATCCGGGTGATCGTTGATGCGCGCCTGCGGATTTCGCCCGGTGCGCTTGCGTTGACTGAGCCCTCGGCGGCGGGCGCGATTATCGTTACGACGCGCGCGAATCTTGCGCGTGCCCGTCGGCGCTATGGCGGTCCTCGCGTCGAGATTATAGCGATCGCGAGCAAAGGCTCGGGAATCGATCTGGCGTCGATGGCGCGTGAGTTTGGGCGGCGCGGATGGAACAAAATCCTGTTCGAGGGCGGAGCTCATCTTGCAGGCGCTGCGCTCGCCGCGGGAGTTATCGATCGCGCGGCCTTCTTTGTTGCGCCGAAGATTGTCGGCGCGGGCCTGGGCGCGATCGAAGGCCTCGCAACGGCGCGGATCAGTGACGCGATCACACTCGAAGATCTATCGGTGCAGCAGGTC
>JBAPSR010000491.1:0-1674 GCA_049281755.1 Binataceae bacterium (SeqCode) | reverse complement strand
GTGCTCGTCACCCAAGCCGGTGTAGTAGCCGACTTCGGCACCCAAACCATCCAGCTCCCGAAGATCCCGGTGGGAAGCCGCTTTCGCGGAATCTCGCGCGCCGGCAACGGCCAATTCAGCTTTGCGATCAAGCCGCTGATGTTCTCGGGCGAGGATGCGCTTCTGATGGATGGCGCCGACGTGACTCCCATTCGCGAGTCGGTCGAGCGGCTGCGCGACACGCTGTTGCTGGTCGTTCCGATCCTGTTGATCCTGTGCGTGGCCGGCGGATACCTGCTCGCGGGCCGCGCGCTTGCGCCGGTCGCGTCGCTCGCGGCCTCTCTCGCCGACATCCAGCCGCATGATTTGAATCGCCGCCTGCCCGCGCCCGAAGCCTACGACGAAATCGGAAGGCTCACCGACGTTATCAACGCCCTGCTCGACCGGCTCGCAAGCGCATCGGTCACCGAGCGGCGCTTCGCCTCCGACGCTGCGCACGAGCTGCGCACTCCGCTGGCAGTGCTGCGCACCGGACTCGACGTGGCGCTCACGCGGGAACGATCCGGCGCTGAAAACCGCGCGGCGCTCGAGAATGCGCATCGCGAGGTGATTGGCCTGTGCAAGATCGCCGAGGAACTGCTGATGCTGACGCGGCTCAACGGCGAAGTCGCGATCGAGCGCAAACCGGTCGACCTGCGCGCACTGGTCGCCGAAGTCACGGCGACGGTCGAGCCGCTTGCCACCGCGAAAAATGTCGAGCTGCGCACCGCCGAACTCGCCTCAGCGATAATCGAAGGGAGTGCTGCGCATCTGCGCCGCCTGGTGATCAACCTTATCGACAATGCGCTCAAGTTCACGCCCGCGGGCGGCAAAATCGAAATCGGCCTGGTCAATCTCGACGGGCGCGCGATATTGCGCGTCGCCGATACCGGCCCCGGAATCGAACCCGCCGAACTGCCTCTGGTCTTTGAGCGCTTTTTTCGCGGCGCACACGCCGGCGGCGAGGGCAGCGGATTGGGCTTGAGCCTGTGCCGCGAAATCGCGCGCTATCACGGCGGGCAAATCGCCGCCGCTAATCGGCCCGGCGGAGGTGCGGTGTTGGTGGTCAAATTGCCGCTGCGCGGAACTCGCGCGCTGCAACCGGCTGAGAGCGCTCAGCTCACCGCCAGCGCGCGGGTCGCTTAATATCCGTTCACTAGGCTTGCGTCCGCCGTCAATGTTAATTTCCGGCCTATGACGCATCCGCATTCTCATATCCGTGGCGCCGCGGTGACCGCCTTGATGATGCTGCTGCTGGCCGGCGGCAGCGCAACGGCTGCGCCGCTGACGCTCAAGGAAGCGATCGATCGCGCTCTGGTGTTCGCTCCGTCGATCGCGATGGCTTCGGGAACCAGCAACCTGACCGAGGCGCACGCGCGCGAAGAGCGCGCTCCGCTGTTTCCGAGCATCACCGCCGGGGCTGAGTATTCCCAGTCGCCCGGATACAACGAAGTGGTCACTAACCGCGGTATATCGAGCGCGCTGCTCGCGCTGAACTACACCGCCTTCGACTGGGGCCGCCGCGAGGCTCGCTACCGTGCGGCGCGCTACGTCAGCGAGGCGGCGACGCTCGGGGTCGCTGCCGCGCGCGCTCAGATCGCTTTCGATACTCGCAGCGCCTTCTACGAACTGCTGCGCGCCCGCGCCACCGAGCGC
>JBAPSR010000490.1:0-7672 GCA_049281755.1 Binataceae bacterium (SeqCode) | reverse complement strand
CCTATACGCACGTCGAACGCTTTCTCGACAGCACCGCGCCTCCCGCTAGCCGTGATAGTCAGTCGATTCTTCGAACCTTCAAGGAGCGCCAGCTTGTTCGCGCGCAGATATGCCAGCACGGCGTCGTAATCATCTCGGCTTGGCCCGAAGCGATCAGCGATTTGGCCCTGCGTCAGGTAGTGATGGAAATTCTTCGAATAAGGATCAGAGATATCGTGCAGCAATTTATCGAAGGCCGCCTGATGATCGCGTTTGAGCACAAGCGTGATCGTAAGCGGCTCATTTTCGCGCGCCGACGCTGTGGGGAGTTCCGTCGCCTGCGACAACGCCGGCAGCACATGTCCCGGCAGCCGAACCATCGCGGTGGCGGTGTGCGTATCCGGACCAGGTATCGCAGATGAAACGGCGGCTCCGACAGGCGATACAATAGTCAACAACAATGGCACGAGCAGGATCGACTTAATCCACCGATGCATTGCTTCCCTCTGACTCGCGGGCTTGAGTGATTGTTTCCGCAGCCGAATCGAGCCTCTCTGCGAAAACATCTGTTGGCTCATCAAACTTGCTCAGCCGCAAGAATTGCGTACGACCGCATCAGTATCGCGGACTTACTTCACGTCGCAACGGAACAATGTGAAATGTGACGTTACAAATGATCGCGAGAAAAGAATTATGCGCGCAGAGGCGGAAGCTGGCTGATTCCCGTCAGTTCGCCGGCTTCGTGGCGGGACCTGGCAGTCCTGTCACAAGCCACCGGACCGGGCGGATGGGATCAGGCTGATACACACACGAATAGCCAGTATGAATACTGATCGCGAGGTTGTGGCCGACTGAGATATCCAGCGAACGAATCTTTCGGATAGCCGCCTTGATCGCCTTGGTAACCATCACTCGCGAACGACCCGAGGAAGCTTCGCCGCCGACGGCTGTCACCCTGCGCATCTGCGCTTGGCCGGCCGACGATCCGATTCGCGCCAGCTCCTCCGCGGCGACGCTCTTGCCGGGACGCGCGAGCAGATGCGCAAGGTAGAGCAGACCCTTGGTATTGCGCAGGCGTATTTCGACGCCGCCCAGCGCGATCATCCAGTAGTCGCCCTCGCAGCGGAAGACGCCCTCGGCCGGTCCCGTTTCGCTGACGGCTGGCTGATCGCTGGTAACCGCGCGATAGCCGCTGGAGCGGCCGCGCGACGCATTCACCTTGTCTATCCATGCCGCGCCGGCGCCGTGGCGCTGGTATATATCCTGCGCGGCGTCGAATTGTTCTGCCGCACGCGAGAGCGCACCGGCGGCGAGCAGCGCCGAGGCCCACAGGTGATGCGTCTGCGCCAGGTCCCACGGCAGATCGTAGCGCCGGAAGATTTCGAGTGCGCTGGTGAATTGACGCTCGGCCGCGTCGTGATCGCCCTCGGCGGCCGCCGCGATCGCCTCGGCAAGAGCGGCGCGTCCGAATAGTCCGCGGAAGTCTTCGCCGCCGGCGATAATCTCGCGGCATCGCGCCAGATGGCTGCGCGCGCCGTCGGGCCGGCCGCGCAAAATCGCGATCAACGCCGCCTGCGCGTGCGCATTGAGCGCGTAGGGGATGTGCGGTCCTTCGATCGTGCCCACCAGCGTGACCTGGTTCATCGCCTCGGCTCCGGCCAAATCGCCGGCCGCCAGGCGTACCAGCCCCTGGAAATAGGCATAAACCGTTTCGCCGTCGCGGCTTCCCACCGCGCGCATCGCTTCGCGGCTTTCGTCCAGCAGCGTCGTCGCGCGCTCCCAATTTCCTTCGTAGAGCAGGATGAAAGCTTCAACCACCACTCGCGGCGACTCGGCGAGCAGCTCTTTGGCCCGCCCGAGCTGACCGCGAAATACATACCCAAACGCGATCTCCTGGATCAGCACGCGGCGCTGAAACAGCGCATGCGCCATCCGCGGCCGCGCAAGCTCGCGCTCAAACCATCGCTGCGCTTCGCGCGGGTCCCACAGCGCCAGGGGATGGTAGCCGCCACTCCACGCGGTATCGAATCCGCCGTCGAAATAGTCAAGGCGGTCGGCGCGATGCCGCGCGTCATTCATCAGCACGGAAGCTTCGGCCAGCCGTCCGCTGTGGAACAGATGGTCCGAGTGATGCGCAGCGGCGCGAATCCATAGCGATTCCTCGCCGAGATGCGTCGCGATCTCCATCGCGCGATGCGACGCCGCCAGCCCTTCTTGCGTGCGCAGCGCCTGGGTGGCGGCCTGTGCCAGCCCGGTGTAGAGCCAGATTTGCGATTGGCTGTCTGGAAGCGAGCGCAGGATCAATTCGGCCTGCCTATATTCCACCATCGCGCGAGGTATGTTCATCGCGGGCGAGCGCAGCGAAAACATCATGCCCAGGCGCGCGTGCAGATGCGCCCCTTCGACCGGCATCGCGATACTCTCGTAAATTTTCGCCGCGCGCTCGATACATTCGATTCCGCGCGGATGGTCGAACTCGGTGATCGAGTAGGCATCGCCCATCCGTACCAGGATTTTGGCCAGTCTTTGCGGATCGGCCGGCCCGCGCTCGGCCAGCATCAGCGCGGTTTGCCAATGATGCGCGGCGCGCTCGTAGGCGAAAGCCGAAAACGCGGCCTCGCCGGCGGCGAGGGTGTATCGGATCGCTTTATCACTCGAGCCGCCGGGCGCCGCCGCAACCGCGTGATACGCGATCTGATCCAGATGCATCGCGGTTTCGGAGCGATAGAGATCCTCGAGCACGCAAACGATTTCCGCATGCAGCCGCGCCCGGCTGCTGAGATCCAGGTCCTGGTACACAACTTCACGGATCAGCGCGTGGCAGAAGCGGTAGCGGCCCGGGCCGTCGGGCGCGAGGATGCCGGCCGCGATCGCGCGATCGAGCACGCGCAACAACTCTTCGGGCGCCAGCCGCGTCACACGTTCGAGCACTGCTCCTTCGCATTGGATGCCGAGCGCGGCTGCGGCCGAGAGCATCGCACGCACGGTAGCATCGAGCCCGCTCAAGCGTGCCCGGATCGACGCGCGCACGCTTTCGGGCACCAGGAATTCCGCGCGCCGGGACGCGCCGTTGCCAGTCCCGTCGGCCGCCAGGTTCATCGCGCGCATCACTTCGGTGACAAAGAACGGATTGCCGCCGGTGGTCCGGTAGAGCGTGGAAACAAATTGCTCGTCGGGGGCGCATCGGGCTCCGCCTGCGACCACTTGCGCGACTTCGGCTTCGCTTAACCCTGCAAGCGGAAGTTGCCGACCGCTGCGATACAGATCGGAAATCACGCGGACCATGGACTCGGAATTGCGCACCTCGACCTCGCGGTAGGTGGCGACGATCATCAGCGGCGCGTCGTGAATCTCACGCACCGCAAACCGCAGCATCAGCCACGAGGTCTCGTCGGCGTCATGCAGATCGTCGAGCACGATCATCAACGGACGCTCGCGCGCAGAGCTGGCAACCAGGGTTGCGAATGCGTCGAACAGCCGGAACCGCAATTGTTGGGCGTCGTCTTTGGCTTCGACCGGCGCCCCCGCGTCGACCGCGGTCGATTCTCCCACCAGTCGTGCGATCTCGGGCGCGGCCACACCCAGTCGTTCTGGATCGAAGCCGCCGCCGATCAGAGCGCGCGCGACCTGGCTCATCGGCCAATAGGGCGGCGCGCCTGCCCCTTCGCAGCATCGCCCCCACACGACGAGCATCCCGCGTGACGCGGCCTCCGCGGCGATTTCGGTGGCGATTCGGGTTTTGCCTATTCCGGGTTCTCCGGTCAGAAGAAAAATTTGGGTTCGTGCTGCCAGCGCGTCGTTCAGACCGGCACGCAACTCGGCCATCTCGCGGCTGCGGCCCACGAATTCGGTTTGGCGAAACCCACTTTCCAATTCGACCGAAAAAGGCACCGATTCGGCCCCACTGTAGAGGTGCGGTTCATTAGCGGATGGTTGCGGAATCCGCGTCGCACTTAATGATGGATTTATTCGATTTTCAGAGTCGTAGCCACCACCTTAAAGCTCAGGCGCGCCTGAGCAAAGAGCCGCAACCACCCGCGCGGTTTCACCCTTCATCTCGATTGGGAAGAGTGAAGGTTGATGACTAGATTTCTGCCGATTTGATCTTCCGCCCCGGTTCGAGTTTCGCCAATAATTCGCCAAGGACGGCGACTACCTCGGCAGGCGACGTCACGCGGAATTGCGCCCAACTGCGACGGGCACCGCCGACCCTGATTGTCACGCCGTCATCGCGGAGCTCGCGGAACGCGTCTTCATCGGTGGTGTCATCGCCGAAATAGACGGGAATTAAGGCGTGCTCGCCGATCAATTTCTGGATCGTGCGCACCGCGGCGCCCTTGCCGCCGATACCGCGCGGAATCGCTTCATCGACCATCTTCCCGCGCAGGATTGCAACACTAGGGCATCGCGCCTCGATCAACTCGCGGAGTCCGGCGCGCACGACGGATGCCGCCGCTGGTTTTGCGTTGCGATAGTGAAGCGCGATTGCGACTCGCTTGTCCTCGATCACAAAGCCGTCGCGTGGGCGCACTTCCCGCTTCATCCAGACGCGAATCTCCGCGATCTCGGCGCGCGCCTGAACGCTGGCGCGCCGGGAATATCGCTTGCCGCGCGGATCGATGAGCTCGATTCCGTGGCTTCCGGCCATCCACACTCCCCCTTGGGGCCGCAGCAGCGCGCGCAACGTCGCCAGGTCGCGACCGCTGATAATCGCAACCGCAACACGCTCCGGATGAGCCGCCAGCGCGCGAAGCGTCTCGCGCGCACGCGGAACCGGACGAGCCTCGGCCGGGCGAGCGGTGATCTCGGATATGGTGCCGTCGTAATCAAGGCATAAGAGGAGCTTCCGCTTCCGGATGATCCCGGTCAGCAGGTCCGGAGGAAGCGGCTTGGGGATCGCGACTGGTTTCGGCGGTCTTTGCGCGGAGGTTTTCATTCGATGTGGAGGTTCGCGCAGAGGCAATAGGGCAAGAAAATTTGCTCCGCCTTCAGGGTCGGATCGGGCTATGATGATGTCAAGGCACCCTATGCGGGACGCACGGCGCAGTGATACCCACTGCGTTGCGCGATCGCGAGATCGCGCAGTATCCTTTGCGCCGCCGGGTCAGGATCATGGAAGCCTCTGTGATGATGGAAGCAACCAGCCGCAGCGCGGAAATGGACTCGGGTGGACGACTGATCGTCGTGACCAACCGCGCGCCGGTGAAGCTGGTTAGTCGAGGCGACACGACCCGGGTCGAGACGACGGTCGGCGGCGTCGCGACCGCGTTTGTCCAGTTGCTCGAAAAATTCGGCGGCTTGTGGATCGCCTGGTCAGGCGGCACCGAAGATTTCAGCCAACTCAGGCTGCCTCAGGGTAACCCGCGCTTCTCGATGACCCTGAAGGGACTCAGCGAAGCGCAAACCACGCAGTACTATTGGGGGATGTGCAATCGCGGGCTGTGGCCCCTGATGCATCAGATGACGGCGAATTGCCGTTTCAACACTCGCGACTGGGTTACCTATCGCGGGGTCAATCAAAGCTTCGCCAATCAGTGCCTAGCGCAGGCGCGCGCCGGCGATACGATTTGGATTCAGGATTTTCATCTGGCGCTGATGCCCGCGATGGTGCGGCGGCAGGCGCCGCATCTTCCAATCGGAGTTTTCTGGCACGTGCCCTTTCCGCCCGAAGAGGTGCTTAGTAAATTTCCCTGGCGCGACGAACTGCTCGAAGGGATGCTTGGCGCGGATCTGATTGGCTTTCAGACTAAAGAGCATCGCAGCGCGTTCCTCGCGTGCTGCCAGAACCTGCCCGCCACTGAAGTCGATCACGACAACGGGATCATCGTTCATCGCGGGCACACGGTCCGGGTTGGCGCATTTCCGATCGGCGCGCCGCTCGATAGTTTCCAGCGCCTCGCCGCCGATCCTCACACCGCGCGCCGCGTCCGGCAAATCAGGCGCGGAGTTTACGTCGAAAAATTAATTGTCGGAGTCGATCGGCTCGACTACACCAAGGGACTGCTCGAGCGGCTGATGGCTTACGAGCGATTTCTCGAGCGCCATCCGCGCTACGAAGGCCGAGTGACGATGCTGCAAATCGCGGTGCCCTCGCGCACGCGCGTGCCGGAATACATGATGCTGCGGCGGCAGATCGAAGAGCGGGTCGCGCGAATCGTCGCGCGCTTTTTCCACGACGGATGGTTCCCGGTCCGCTACCTGTACAAACAGTATCCGCCGCAGACCGTGGCCGCGTACTACCGCGCCGCGGATGTCGCGATGGTCACGCCGCTGCGCGACGGGATGAACCTGGTTGCCAAGGAGTACGTCGCCTCGCGCGTGGACGGCGACGGCGTGCTGGTACTGAGCAGGCAAGCGGGAGCGGCGCACGAGTTGAAGGAAGCGCTGCTGGTCGATCCCACCAATATCGAGGAACTCGCAGCCGCGCTGAAGCAGGCAATCGAGATGGAACCGGACGAGCGCCGAGCCCGGATGCGCATGCTACGCGCCCGAATCGCCACCAACACGCTAACCGACTGGGCCGACGGCTTCCTGACCGCCCTGCACCAGGCGCATCAAGCAGCGCCCACCCGCCAGACTCTGGCCGTATAGAAGACTCCGAGTACCTCCAATACGCGCGCGATTATCGCCCCTCAAAGACGGGCGCGTCGCGACGCACCGCTACGATTCCTCTGCCCCGGTGTCTGTCATCCTGAGCCGTAGGCGAAGGATCTCCGCGAAGCGATTAATCCAGAAAGCTCCGGCCCTATGCACAGCCGGGAGCGAAGGGGCGGCGCACCGAACCGCCATCGTGTGTTCACTGGTTCAGACCTGCAAGCACCTGCAGATCAATCCGTTTCGTCTATCTGCGCGACGTGATCGAGCGCGTCTCGACGCATCCGGCGCGGCTGGTCTTGGAGCTGACGCCGCGAGAATGGAAGCGCCTGCGGCGGGATTCCGGCGCTCAAGTCGCCGCCTGAACAGGGCCACGGAGAAGGCTACTGGTGCATTGTGGCCCCAGTTGGGTTCGCACCGCCAGTGCGTGCCGCGAGCCAGGCAGCTATGCACCCAATTCATCCAGCAGCGCCTTGGCTTCCTTCAAGTCGGCGGTGTCGAAACCTTCGGTGAACCAGTTGTAGATTTCCGCGAGCATCGCGCGCGCCTCGTCGCGGCGGCCGGTACTCATCAGCATTTGCGCGAGCGAGGTCGTCGCGCGCAGTTCGAGCGATTTCGCCCCCCGCTGGCGGGCCTTCTTGATCGCGTGCTCGACCGACGCTCTCGCCAGAGCCGGATCGGAAGGACTCTGACCCAGGAGCAACTCGCCGCGAAGACGATTAATTTCCGCTTCCCAGAAACATTCGCCGCTGCGACGGACCAAGTCCAGGGCGTCGCCGATCGCCTTCAAACCATCCTCGATGCGTCCGGCTCTGAGGCACGCGTCGGCGAGAGTCGCGAGACTGAGCGTGAGCCACAACTCCTCTCGGTTGTCCGAAAGTGCATCGGTTTCTTCGCGTATCTGCCCGATTCCCTCCTGCGCTCTTCCAAGCTCGGTTAAGGCCCACCCTTTGACAACTCGCGCATGGCGCAGAACGTAGAGGAACCCGACGTCCTCCGCTGTGTTTATCGCGGCCCCGGCGATTTCCAGCGCAAGCTTCGGTTCCAGCATCATGCGATGAACCAGTGCCTTCTCGTACAAGGCGAAAGCTGCCGACAT
>JBAPSR010000489.1:0-5601 GCA_049281755.1 Binataceae bacterium (SeqCode) | reverse complement strand
GGCGCGGCCGAAATCGATGGTTCCGAACAGCAGGAGGAGGGCAACGGTCACCATGATTGCGAACTCGAGCATCGCCTGGCCGGACTTTTGCGCGGTGATTAGCCCCTTCAGTGAGTAATGACGACGTGATTTTAGTGTACCCATTGGCTGCCTTCTTCAACTCGGAGCAAAGGGTTCATTTTGGAAAGTGGTACTGGCGGTGAAGGAGTACTGCGAATTGGGAAAGAACTTGCCAATCATCGGCGTCAGCAAATTCATCGTCATGGTGACCTGGATCAACACGGTGTCGCTCGGACCTCCGGCGCTGCCGGCAACCCATACCCCGTCGGTAAGGCTGGAAATCTGAATATTCGAAATCGGCACGTTGATGTTGACCGCGTCTTGCTGGAGAATCGCCTCGATCGACGCCAGCCGGGTGAGCCCGGTGGTGTTGTTACCGGTCGAGGCATAGCGGCCGGCTTCCTGCACGGCTTCTTCGAGCTCCATCTGGGTGAAGAACAGCCGTCCGTATTCAATCACCCCGAAAATCAACAGGAAGAACAGCGGCGCGACCATCGCAAATTCGGCCATGGTCTGGCCTTTGGTTGATCGCGTCCGAGATGTACGAAACGAGCGGGGCATAAGCACTCACCCTTGGCGCAAAGCCATCGCTACCAGGACCGCTGGAGCCGCCGTGCCCCGGTGGCGGCGCCTGTTTACCTGAAGCTGCTCAAATCGCGCGTGAAGTCGCCATGTTGCTACAACCTGTAGCATCTATGCCGACTATTTGGCCGATTTGACGGCTTTTCCATCCTGAACAGGGAGTTGAGCAATTCCAGTGCCGAGGCCCTGCCGTATCGCCGGAAAAGGTGCCACCCGGGAATCGCGACGGTCTTCGAACCGGTTGCATTTCGACCGGAAATGGCTAAAGTAGTGACGTCACTACATCAGACGGTAGACTGAACCATGCGTATCGGACTGCGCGAAGCCAATCAACATTTCTCACGCCTGATGAAAACCGTTCGCGGCGGCGCCGAGGTGATCCTGACCGAGCGAGGCCGCCCGGTGGCCAGGCTCATCGCGATAAGTGAACCGGATGATGCCGAAGGCGGCTCCGTTGGCCGCGAGGTTCGCCGACTCGAGGCGCAGGGAATATTGCGGCCGGCGGCTAAGAACGGACGTCTTCCGCGATGGAGCCCGCGCAAAATTGTGGGTGTTCCAATCGCCGAGACGATCGAAGCTGAGCGCGAAGAGCGCTAGCCGTCGCTGCGCGGCGCGGCGAGCAAGATGGCCGAGTGGGCTTACTTCGACACCAGCGTGATCGTAAAGCGCTACGTGCAGGAGATCGAATCACCTTGGGCGCGCAAGATGCTCAGGCGCTATCGGATTGTCACCTCAGCGATTGCGCCGGTGGAGGCGGTTTCCGCGCTGTGCCGTCGGCGCAGTTTGGGCGAGCTGACGCACGAAGACTTCGACGCGATCGCCGCAAGGTTTCGCGCCGACCGCGACTATTGGGAGCTGGTCGAAGTCGGCTCCGAGGTCCTCACCCGCGCCGAAGATCTGCTGCGCCAGGCGCCGGTTAGAACGCTCGACGCGTTGCATCTTGCTTCGGCGCTCCTGTTCCAAGAGGAAGCCGGGATAGGACTGCCGTTCGTCACGGCCGATCGAAAGCAGGGCGCCGCGGCGTCGAGCCTTAATCTGCGTATTGTGCAGATGGGAGATCGTAGCTGACGCTGAACAATTTGCGGATCAAGCCGATGCCAGCCAAATGCGGCGAACCAATGAGGGGTTCATCGCAAATCGGGATTCGTGGTTATTTTACTCCCCAGGAGTATCCACGATGCGTTCATCATTGAGGATGGTTCTGGATAGCGGCGCTCCCGGTAGGGAAGTTCCTCGCGATTCGTCTCACGATTCGTCTGACGATCATCTGTTCGACGCGTATTCGCGCGCCGTGATGGGCGCGGCCGAATCCGTCAGCCCGGCCGTGGTGAATATCGAGGTCGCCCAGACATCAGGAGGGCAGGCAGGCAATTCGCAGAATGTGCCGTCAGGGAGCGGCTCGGGCTTTATCATCGCGCCCGACGGATACATCATTACTAATAGCCACGTCGTTCACCGCGCGTCGCGAATCTCGGTCACGCTATCCGACGGACGGAAATCCGCGGCGGAGCTGATCGGCGACGATCCCGATACCGACCTGGCTGTGATTCGAATCGGCGGGTCCAATCTGACCGCGGTGGCGCTGGGCGATTCGCAGGCGATTCATGTGGGTCAAATCGCGATTGCGATTGGGAATCCATACGGCTTCCAATGCACGGTCACGGCGGGCGTGGTGAGTGCGCTCGGGCGATCGCTACGGACCGGATCGGGCCGATTGGTAGACAACGTTATCCAGACCGACGCGGCGCTCAATCCCGGCAACTCCGGCGGACCGCTGGTGAACTCGCGCGCCGAGGTGATCGGAGTCAACACGGCGATTATCCTGCCCGCGCAGGGAATCTGCTTCGCGATCGCGATCAACAGCGCCAAGCTGGTTGCAGGCCACCTGATCAAGGACGGCAAGATAAGCCGCAGCTATCTGGGAATCGCGGGTCACAACGTCGAGCTGCCGCGGCGTTTCGTGCGGTTCTATCGCCTGCCGGCGGAAACCGCGGTGCGGGTAGCGTCGGTCGAGGCGGACAGTCCGGCGGCGCTCGGCGCAATCAAGGAAGGCGACCTGCTGATCCGGCTCGGCGAGACTCCGATCGCCGGGATCGACGACTTGCAGCGTCAGCTCACGATGAACCTGGTCGGGGTGCGCACGCCGGTCACCGTGATCCGCGGCACCGAAAGGATGACGGTCGAGATCGTTCTGCGCGAAGCCGCGCGCCGGTCGCACGCCTAGGCTGCCGCCCGTGCGGGAGTCGAAATATTGGAGATACAGCGCGCGAATGTACTCCCGCCAGGAAAGAATTCCAGCCGAACCGTGCGCAAGCGCGCGCCGAACGCTGACGGCCGAGGTCGTCATGGCTGAAGACGCCCGCGGATCGCGCGATTAGTCTGAATCGGTTCTGGACGCGCCGTCAGGGGCTTCCATCATTCTGTCCGCTGCTGCGTTAGACGTTCCACTCGACCGGCAATGACAGTGGACCTCGGAACGACACGTTTGGTGCGAACTGGAGCGGTGCCGCCTGCGCCAGTCGCAAGCTCGGCAGGCGCGACGAGACCACCGCCAGCACGATACGGCCTTGGAGTCGCGCGAGCGGCGCGCCAAGACAGAAGTGCGGGCCGATCCCGAAGGACAGGTGCTCGCTCGCGTTCGCCCGCCGGATGTCCAGCCGATCCGGATCGGAGAAGACTGCGGGATCGCGATTGGCCGAACCGAGGAGCAGCAGCAGACAGGCGCCTGAGGGGATGGGCACTCCCCCGATTTCGACCGCCTGCATCGTGCGCCTGCGCCAGGCGATCACCGAGCTGTCGAGCCGCAACACCTCTTCGACCGCATTCGGGATGAGAGTTGGGTCATCGCAGATCGAACTCCACGCGGGCCGATCGGCGAGTAAGCGACGAAAGGCGTTTCCGAGGAGGCCGGTCGTCGTTTCATGTCCTGCGAAGAGCAAGTTGAGCAACACGGTCGCCGCCTGCGGCAGCGAGAGACTCATCCCGTCCGCATCCTTGGCGCGGACAAGATCGCTGATGAAATCTTCGCCAGGTTCCTTCCGGCGTGACTCGACCAGACCTTACGCAAAGCGCCAGAACGCGGCCATACCCTCGGCCGCCTGAACCTGGACCTCGTCGGTCGCGTGGCCGTAAATGAAGAGGATGCGGTTCCACGAGCCCTCCTTGACGCGAGCTACCTCTTCGTCGGGCAGGCCCAGGATACGAAATAGCACGAGGGCGGGAAGTTCCCAGGCGAGGTCTCGAACGATGTCGGCATGGCCATCGCGCAGGCGCTCGGTGCAGAAGGGACGGCGAGATCGCGAACGAAGCCCTCCATCTCGGCCACCCGTTTCAGCGTGAACGCGACGTTCGCGATCTTGCGTACGCGCGTATGAGCGGGAGGATCAACGTTGAGGGCAGGAACCGCGTGGAAACCGCCGTCGTCGAGAGCCTTGGCCGCCATCGGACAAGGCGGGCGCAGCGGCGAATTCATATTGGTCGCGGAAAACAGCGCGGGCGTCCGGAAGATGTGCCGGATGTCACGGTAACGGGTTACGATCCAATGGTCGATCGCGTCACAGTAAAAGGCGGGCGCGGCCTTCCGCGCTTCACTCATGAAGGGATACGGATCGGCCAGAAAGGCTTCGCTCAACGGATCGAAGTCGGCGCCGAAGGATTCTGGAGAAACGTCCGGGTCAACCTTCATCGGCGGTCCTCAACTGTCTGCTAAAATATTGTCCGCTCCTGGCCGGAGCTATAGGCGAGTTACCGTCTGAAGTAAATCGCGATCACCTTATCAGCCGCGGACGGGAGCAACCACCGCGCGCACCTGGCGTCGCGCGCGGACGCGCGAGTGCGCTGCAAGCAGGGTTCGCGCAGCAGTCTGCTTTACTCGCGATCCTGGCGATGGTACCAGTCAGCCTGTCGCCGGAATCGGCCGGCGGCGAACGTTCTCAGGGCGGGGTGAAAGTCCCCACCGGCGGTGATGGCGACTTCTCGCCTCAGCCCGCGAGCGCTCGACCGGGCAATCCCGGCGAGGTCAGCAGAGTCGGTGCAACTCCGACGCCGACGGTCACAGTCCGGATGAAAGAGAACGGGTCAATCCGGCGCGGGCGCTGCGGTCCGCGCCGCCGCCCGTGCGCCCTGATTCACAACTGGAGGAGCGACCGTGAATCAGAGCGAGACTGACCGCACCGCTCGGACCCGCCACGGCATGAAGCACGAAGATCGGATGCGCGTCAGCGCGATCCGGATCGCGTTCGTGGAGTCCTGCTGGCACAAGGAGATCGTGGATCGCGCGCGCGATTCCTTCGCGGCCGAGACGGCGAAACTTGGCGCCGAGGCCCCGGCGATCGATTTCTTCGAGGTGCCGGGCTCATTCGAGATCCCGCTGCAGGCGAAGCTGCTGGCGCAAACCGGGCGCTACGCCGCGATCGTCGCGGCGGGCCTGGTGGTCGACGGCGGCAACTACCGGCACGAGTTCGTCGCGAGCACCGTGATCTCCGCGTTGATGCGCGTGCAGCTCGAGACCGCGGTGCCGGTAATCTCGGCGGTGCTGACCCCGCAGAGCTTCCACGCCCACGAGGAGCATCGCAAGTTCTTTCTCGAACACTTCGTGGTGAAGGGCGCGGAGGCGGCTTCGGCGTGCGTGAGAACGATCGACAATCTACGCAGGCTGCGCGGACTCGAAGCGCCATCGCCGGCCTAATCGCGCCGCTGCTGGTGTGAACCTGTTCGATGAAATTCGAAGCGCGTGCCGCGATGTGGCTGAAGGGGCTGCCTTTGTTCGCATCGATCGCACGAAACTTCCCGACTACGCGCGCTCGCTCGGCTCGGCCGAAAGCCCGAAGCTTGATCCCAGCGCGCATTTTCTCGGTCACGGCGAACGAACGCTCGCGTCCATCCTCATTCTGGACACGATCAACTTTGGCTCAGGATGGTTCCCCGAGCTGAGGAAGAGGCCGGGAAAGTCCGGCTCGG
>JBAPSR010000488.1:0-8687 GCA_049281755.1 Binataceae bacterium (SeqCode) | reverse complement strand
TGATCGCGTCCTTGAGATAGATCGCAAGAATGGTCGCGAGCGCGGGATAGACCGCGAGCAAGTACACGCCGCGTTTGCTGGTCGCGAGGTTGTAGAAGATCAGCACCGCGATGAACCAGGTCATCAGGTAGGCGAGGCGCGGGGTCATCGTGCGCGGGCGGCGGATCGACTGGATCGCGGCGACGGTGAGCAGAATGGTCCACGGCAGGAAACCCATAATCAGCGCGAGTTCGACGTAGACGAAAGGATGCGCGTGGCCCTGGTGGAAGCTTGCGCCGCCGACGAAGCGGACCAGATTTTCGCCGAGGAGCTGTTTGCGCACGAAGCTCATGCCGCCAATCGAGATCGCAGCCGCGTACCATCCGCCGCCGACAATCGCGACCACGATCGCGCCGCGGACCAGCTTGAGCGATCGCAGCAGGTCCCAGCGCCGCTCGATGATGATCCAGACGAGCGCGACCAGGCCGGGCAGCGCGAGTCCCACGGGTCCCTTGGCCAGAACCGCGAACGCGATCGCGAGATACAGCGTCATCCGGCGCCGGGTCAGGCCCTCGGCGATCATGATGAATTCAAAAAATGCGAGCGTCAGAAAAAAGGTCAGCGTCATATCGACGCGCGAGCCCGTGCCCGCTTGCAGATACTGCACCGTGGTTCCGAGAATCAGCGCGGCGAGAAGCGCGATCGTCGAGTCGTAGAGGCGGCGCACGTATCCGTAGCACGCGAGCATCCCGGCGATCGCGAAAATCGCAGAGGGTAGCCGCACCGTGAACGCGGTGACCGCGCCGGCCGCGAGCGAGAAGATCGCCGCGATCCAGTGCATCAGGAGAGGCTTGGACGGAATTTCGACGCCCGCGCGCATCGGCAGGATGATCCCGCCGCCGTGCACGATATCGAACACCGTCACCGCTTCGCGCGGCTCGCCTTTGGTATAGAGCGGATAGCCGCCGAGGTTGACGAGGTAGAGCAGGGCGCCGACCGCGAGCAGCAGCGGGATCGCGATGCGCGGCTCGGAAATCGCGGCGAGGAAACGCATCGCGGGCGATGAATCGGCGCCGGGCGTATCCAAGCGGGCGCCGCGCGCCATGATCTCGGGAATGACGGGGCGCGCGATCTCTTCGTTATCGTTCATCAAGGCAATTGCGTTTCCAAGCAGCCGAGGTCCGACTAACATACCGGCAGCGGCATCGCCGCGCGAGGTTAGCCGCGAGAGCATCAGACGCGGCAGCCAATGGGAGCGAATGATTATGAGACTACAGGACAAGGTGGCGATTGTTACAGGATGCGCGCGCGAGCGCGGAATCGGGCGCGCGATCGCGATGCGGCTGGCGCGCGAGGGCGCGCATGTCGTCGCGGGCGACTATTGCCGATCGATTCCGGAATATCCCGACGCGAAGTTCGGCCAGATGGAAGAGCTGGAAGGTCTCGCCACCGAGATTCGCAAGCTCGGGCGCAAATCGATCGCGGTGCGGGTCGACGTGACCGACGAGGCGGAGGTGGCCGCGATGGCCGAAGCGGCGATGAAGGAATTTGGCCGGGTGGATATCCTGTGCAACAACGCGGGCGGCGGAGTCGGCGGCGGACCGGTGATTCAGCAGACGCTCGATTCGTGGAACAAGACCGTCGCGATCAACCTGACCGGCACGTTCCTGTGCGCCAAGCACGTGGCGCCCAAGATCATCGCCGGCGGACAAGGCGGCAGAATAATCAACACCGCGTCGATCGCGGGGAAGCGCGGCGGCCCGATGATGGCGGCGTACAGCGCGGCCAAGCACGGCGTGATCGGGCTTACGCGCAGCCTCGCGCTCGAGCTCGGGCAGTTCGGGATAACAGTCAACGCGGTGTGTCCCGGCTTCGTCGAGACGCAACTGTTCGAGGGTCTCATCAATATGGTCGGCTCGACCCGGCACATGAATCGCGAACAGGTGCTCAAGACGTTCGTCGCGCAGGTGCCGATGGGCCGCATGGAAACCGGAGACGACGTGGCCGACGTGGTCGCGTTTCTCGCCTCGGCCGACGGCGGCTACATGACGGCGCAGGCGCTCAACATCTGCGGCGGTGTCGAGTGGCATTGAGCCTCGCGATATAATCGGCGTATGCCCGTGGCGAATCACGATACCGCTGATAGCGGCGCGATCGTGCTGATGGTCGAGAGCCGCTCCGCGCACGAGACGAAAGCGTGGGGGCGCAGGCTCGCCTCGGTCCTCGAAGGCGGCGAACTGCTCGGGCTTATCGGCGAGCTGGGCGCGGGCAAGACCTGCTTCGTCAAAGGACTCGCGCGCGGACTGCATCTCGACGAGCAGGAAATCCTGAGCCCGACCTTCACGATGATCCAGGAGCATCCGGGACGCATGCCGCTGTTCCATATCGATCTGTACCGGCTCGAATCGGCGGGCATCGATGACCTCGGGCTGCGCGAATATCTGTTCTCGGAAGGCGTCGCTGCGGTCGAATGGTTCGAGCGGCTGAATGAAGCGAGTGAGCTCGAGCATCTGGAGGTGCGGATAACCTACGCGAGTGCGAGTGTGCGTCGGATCGAGTTCAAGGCGGTCGACGAACGTCATCGCGAGGTCGTCGCGCGGTTGCGGGCGCGCTTCGCGTAAGCAAGGGCCGCGTCTGACTAGGTTCGAGACGCGGTGGCTTCGATTTGGTTGGCTTCGTTTTTTCGGTACTCGAAAACCCGCGCCGAAAACAGCGAATTTGCGAGGAAATAACTGCATTTTCTGGCCAAAACCGCAGTGGGTTCGTTTGGTAAATTTTGCAAATCGCGAAACGCTGCTTTCGCCGGATCGACGTCTTTCGGAAAAGTGCGCTAGTGCGGAGAGCGAGATTCCTCGCGATACCTGCCGCTCGCCGTGATGTGCATGACGCGACACGGGCTGCAGCCTCGCGCTCGGAATGACACGCAATACCCGGAGATTGTCATTCCGAGCGCGAGTGAGGCGCGGGCTTCGCGCCGTGCGTTTCGGCTCGCGCGGGTACGCATCGCGAGGAATCTCGCCTGCCGCGAAGGCAGACCGGTGAAGTGAGCCACCCAAATGTCTCCCCATGCGGCGGATGGCTATATGAACAGCGTCCACACGCGATACTTCGCATGTCGGCGCGAAAGAAATAAGGCTGAACTGTTCAGCCTTGTAAAATTCCGAAAATAGTCTATGGGGTTTCGCAAAAACTGCCCAAATCGGCAGGAGAATTTCAGCGCGTCGGCCGACGCCCGAAAAAAGAAAAAAAAGCGTGCGGCTCGATCGCTCGAATCGGATCAGGGCGTCGGGTCGGGTGATGCGGCCGGAGTGGCAGTCGAGGCGGCCGTCGGCCACGCGTTCGCCGACGTCTCGGCTGTTGCACCCGGCTCGGCTGAAGTGTGCTCGGTTTCGGTCTCCAAAGTCTCGACGGTTACGCTCGCCAGCGAATCATTTTTGTAGCAGAACCATACGCGTTTCTTTTCGTTGCGCGTGAGCGACTCGGTCGGCGAAAGAATGATCTCAGCAAGTCCCAGTGTGAAGAAGTCGGCAGCGCTTTCGACCACCGCGATTGGTACTTTGACCGGGGTTCCGTAGCCGGTGATGTAGAGTAGATGGAGGTCGCAGACCTCTCCTGCCGCATTTTTCGTAGTGGTCACCGGCGCTCCTATGTCATCGGAGACCGACCCGCGGCTTTGACCGGGCGTGAATGTGGCTAGATCAACCGGAGTCGGACGAGTCGCCTCCATGTATACCGAGCATCCGCTGGCGACACACAGAGCGAAAATCAAATACGCCAGACGAGAGAACCGATTGTGTAGGTGCATCTTCTTCATTGACGAGGTGGAACCTGGGACGCGGAGTTGGTCGAAGAAGATGGTCCAGTCATAGGCGCGGTGCCGGTGCAAAGATACGAAGGTTCGTAACCAAAGCTGAGTATGCTGGTTCCGAGTTGCTTTGAATGCTGAACCATCTTGACGTTGGCATGTGCGAGTTCGTCCATCGCGGATTGACATGCGTCGAGGCTATAGCCGGAGGCCGAGACGATTCGCTCGCGGCCAAGCGGGTCCTCGCGGACGCCCGTCCATGTGCTGCATCCGCCGAGCGCGCAGAGCATCAGGGCCAGCAGCAGGTTACGCGTCATGGCGCGGGTCGGAGACATCGCAACTGCAATGTAAACAGGAAGACATCCGAGCACGCAAGTCTGTGAACGGCGGCGGGTCGGGCGCGGTTTCATTCCCGCGCTTGGCTGCCGCGCGTGGAACCTCGTGGATGGCCCTCGGACGGTAGGCGACTCGGGGGTCAGTGCATGGCCGCCTCGGGATTTCTCGCCCAGGGCTCGAAATGACGGATGTGGGTTTGGTGCATGAGTAAGGTGGCCTCAGCCGACCAGCCAATCGTCATTTCGAGCCCTGGGCGAGAAATCCCGGGGCGTTCATGCTCCGATCCTTGGCTCACGCTGTGTTCTGTCATCCGCGCGGCCGAGGGGCTGGTTTGGGTTTGGGTTTCCGCACATAATGCTAGATCACCTCGAAAACCGGGGTTAAAGGCGCGATTCGCTTGGCTCTCATCGTACAAAAATATGGCGGAACTTCGGTCGGTTCGGTCGATCGGATCAAGGCTGTTGCCGAACGCGTGGCGCGGGGACGGCGGGCAGGCGACGGCATGGTCGTGGTCGTATCCGCGATGGCGGGAGAGACCAATCGGCTGTTCGGTCTCGCGTCGGAACTGAGCGATACTCCCGATCCGCGTGAGACCGACGCGCTCGTTGCGACGGGCGAACAGGTTTCGGCCGCGCTGCTGGCGATTCGGCTGCGCGCGATGGGGCTGCCGGCGATTTCGTTTCTCGGCGATCAGTTGAAGATCGCGACCGATTCGAATCATGGCCGTGCGCGGATCAAATCGATCGAATGCGATCGAGTCGAAAAGGAGCTCGGCAACGGCAACGTGGTCGTGGTGGCGGGCTACCAGGGCGTCGATTCCAACGGCGATATCACGACGCTCGGGCGGGGAGCGTCGGATCTGACCGCGGTTGCGCTCGCGGCGGCGCTGAAAGCGGACGCGTGCGAAATCTATACCGACGTGGACGGCGTCTATACCGCCGATCCGAATATCTGCAAGAACGCGAAAAAGCTCAAACGCATTTCTTACGACGAGATGCTGGAAATGGCGGCGCTGGGCGCGAAGGTTTTGCAGGGACGCTCGGTCGAGTTGGCGCGGCGCTACAATGTTCCGATCGTGGTGCTATCTAGCTTCGCAGAATGTGAGGGAACCTGGGTGGGACAAGAGGATCGATCGATGGAAGACGTGCTTGTTTCCGGCGTCACGCTCGACCAGAACCAGAGCAAGATAACGATCGCGGGAGTGGCCGACCGGCCCGGGCTTGCGGCGAAGATTTTCGGCCCGATCGCGGCGGCCGGAATCGTGGTCGATATGATTATCCAGAACGCCAGCGAGGACGGCCGCACCGACATGACGTTTACCGTCGGACGCGACGACTTGCGCCGCGCGCTGGAGCTGGTGAAAAAAATCGCCGGCGAGATCGGCGCGGCGGGCGTGCGGCACGAGGAACAGGTCGCGAAAGTCTCGATCGTCGGGGTCGGGATGCGCACGCATGCGGGAGTCGCGGCGCGAATGTTCGACGTGCTGGCGACCGAGCGGATTAATATCGAGATGATTGCAACCTCGGAGATCAAGGTGTCGGTAGTGGTGAACGCGAAGTATGGAGAATTGGCGATGCGCGCGCTGCACGACGCGTTCGTAGGCGGCGGCACTATCGCCGCCAAAGCGGAGTCCGTTTAGCCGATGGCGGTTGCAAAACATATCCAGGTTTACGACACGACTTTGCGCGACGGATGCCAGTCAGAGGACGTCTCGCTCACGATCGCGGACAAGGTCCAGATCGCGCAGCGGCTGGACGATATGGGGTTCGACTATATCGAGGGCGGATGGCCGGGCTCGAACGATCGCGACGCGGCGTTCTTCGGCGAGATCAAGAAGGTCAAGCTGAAGCACGCGAAGATCGCGGCGTTCGGAGCGACGCGGCGCGCGGGCGTGCGCGCGGCGCAGGATCGCAACCTGCAACTGCTGCTGCGCGCCGAAACTGCGGTTGCGACGATCGTCGGCAAGACCTGGGATTTCCATGTGCGCGAGGCGCTCAGGATCTCGGAAGCGCAGAACCTCGAAATCCTGAACGACTCGATCGCATTTTTGAAAAAACACGTGGACGAGGCGATCTTCGACGCTGAGCATTTTTTCGACGGCTATTTTTCGAATCCCGAGTTCGCGATCGCGTGCCTCAAGGCGGTTGATGAAGCCAAGGCGGATATCATCTGCCTGTGCGACACCAACGGCGGCCGTCTGCCGCATGAAATCGACGCCGCGCTCAAAGCTGCGCGCGCCGCGGTCTCCTGCCCGATCGCGATTCACTGCCATAACGATTCCGAAGTCGCGGTCGCGAACACGCTGGCCGGAGTCGAGGCGGGCGCGACGCAGGTGCAGGGCACGATCAATGGCGTCGGCGAGCGATGCGGCAATGCGAATCTGGTTTCAATCATCGCCAACCTGCAGCTCAAGCTCGGCTACAACTGCGTTCCGCAGGCGAAGCTGAAGCATCTGCGCGAGCTCTCGATGCTGGTGTACGAGCTGGCAAATATCTCGCCGTTCGCGCGCCAGCCCTACGTCGGGCGCAGCGCGTTTGCGCACAAGGCGGGGCTGCATGCGTCGGGAATCCAGCGCAACACCCATACGTACGAGCATATCGAGCCGGAAAGCGTCGGCAATGATCGGCGCGTGCTGCTCTCGGAGCTTTCGGGCCGCGCGAATCTGATCTACAAGGCGCGGGAATTTGGAATCGAGCTCGATCCGTCCAACGACAAGATCGAGCCTCTGCTCGACGAGCTCAAACGGCTCGAGGGCGCGGGCTATGTCTTCGACGGCGCCGACGCGTCGTTCGAGCTCCTGATGCTGCGCAAGCTCGGCCGTGCGAAAGATCACTTCGAGTTTGTGAGCTTTCGCGTGTTTGACGACAAGTGGCATGAGGACCAGGCGCCGTTCAGCGAGGCGGTGGTGGTGATCGAAGGGCCCGACGGCGTGCGCACGCGCAACGCCGCGATCGGCAACGGTCCGGTCAACGCGCTCGATTCCGCGCTGCGCAGCGCGCTGGTGCCGTACTATCCGAACCTGGCGACGATGCATCTGGCGGACTACAAGGTGCGCGTGCTCGACAACGGCCGCGGCACCGCCGCGCGCGTGCGGGTGCTGATCGAATCGACCGACGGCAAGCGCCGATGGGGAACCGTCGGGCTGTCGGACAACGTGGTCGAGGCGAGCTGGCAGGCGCTGGTTGACTCGGTCGAGTACAAGCTGCACAAGGATAACGCCAAACCGCGCAGCCGCGCGCACGCGAAATCAAACGGCGCGATGCCAAGGGCCGCACGCGCGGGAACCAGCGCGGCAGGCAAGACTTCTTAGGGCGCGCCGCCGCGCCCGGGGAGAGTCGCGATGAGTATGATAAGCCGCATGCGCGAGGATATTCGGGTCGTGTTCGAGCGCGACCCCGCGGCGCGCACCACGGTCGAAGTGGTGCTGGCCTATCCGGGCCTTCACGCAATCTGGTTCCATCACTTCGCGCACTGGCTTTGGGGGCATCACCTGAAGCTGCTCGCGCGGCTGGTGAGCGAATTTTCGCGCTGGATGACCGGGATCGAAATTCATCCGGGCGCGAAAGTCGGGCGACGCCTGTTTATCGATCACGGGATGGGCGTGGTGGTCGGAGAAACCGCCGAGATTGGCGAAGACGTGCTTATCTACCAGGGCGTGACGCTCGGCGGCACCAGCCTGAAAAAGGAAAAGCGTCATCCGACGATCGAAGATCACGTGATGATCAGCGCCGGCGCGTCGGTGATCGGTCCGGTGCGAATCGGACTCGGCAGCAGGATTGGCGCGGGCGCGGTGGTGGTCTCGTCGGCGCCGCCGTACTCGACCATCGTCGGAATTCCCGGCAAAGTGATCGAGGGCGAAAGCGCGCGCCACGACGTGGCCGAGCTCGAGCACGGCAAGCTGCCCGACCCGGTCGCGCGCGCGATCAACGGACTGCTCGAAAAGCTCAACCGGATCGGCGTGCGAATCGAAGAAGTCGAGGAGCGGCAGGATTGCCTCGAGGACAAGGTGGGCGAGCATCATCCGCCCGACCGCACCGCGGCGATCGGCGGCAAAGATCGTTGATTGATCTTTAGTCGCGGCTTTCGATTTCGCGCATGAAGCGCCGCCAGATCTCGCGGCCAATTTCATCGTAACCGATCATCGCGCGCACCAGCTCACGCAGCGGCCGCTGCGGCATCAGCTCTTCGGGCAACAGCGGATCGAGATTGATGTGCCGAATAACCTCGCGCCCGAGCAGGAGCGTCTCGGCCGCCGCAGCCTCAAGCGGCAGGCGCGCGACTTTTGCCTGGCTCGCTTCGAGGGCGCTTAGCAACGCACCGTACGCGCGCTCGAGCGCGGCAGTGCTCCACAGGCGTGCAGCGCGCTCGCTCGCGGCGTGGTCAAAATCTGAGAGGCCGATAACGATCGCGTCGCGATGAAGGCCCAGCGCGGATAGATGGGCGCGGAGCTCGGCCACCGAGTGGCGCAGATTCGCGGGCCGTATCCATAGGCCTGAGCTGAACTCGTGAAACCCGCGCAGGCGCAGCGCCTGCTCGTGCCGGCGGGTCGCGGCGCGGTCGCTGCGCG
>JBAPSR010000487.1:0-3607 GCA_049281755.1 Binataceae bacterium (SeqCode) | reverse complement strand
GCCCATATCACGGCTTCAGGTGGAACTCGCGCGGAGAGTGCGTGCTGATTCCGGTCAACGGCGTGGATGCTCCGATCCCGGCGGGGTTCGAGGCGCATCCCATTACCGTACGGGAGGAACACCGGCTCGTCTGGATGTGGTACGGCGAGCGGGCGGAGGTATCCGCCACGATCCCATGGCTCGAAGCGGCCGCGTGGGAGAATGGCTCGAGGTTCACGACCTCATTCGAGATAGACGTCTCCTATCTGCGGGTGATGGAGAACATGGGCGACTTCTTCCATTTCCCTTTCGTGCATCGCCGATGGCTTCCCGGCGCGGGGACGCGGCTTACGAACTTCGACGCGCACGTCGAAAATGAAATCGTGAATATCTCGGGCACGCTCAGCCCCGAAGGCGGCAAGCGCTGGTATAACTACCAATACCCGCTGCGCGCGGAGTTGCGGCTGCCCTGCATCGCACGCGTCGAGGAGACGCAGAAATTCCATCTGCTCGTCGTGGCGACGCCGATCGAGCGCGATCGTACCTGGATCGGGCTACGATACTCCGAGGGCTACGTCCCGCGATGGCTCGGTGGTTCGATACTGGCGCGGATGATCGCGTGGTTCGACGCGAATCCGGTTTTTCGCTGGGGTGATGTGCCGACACTCAGGAGCCAGCAGCTAGACGATCCGGGGGACATCAGCCACTACCATCTGGTGCATGCGGACCATGGGATCGCGTTGTGGTTCGGTCTACGCACGCGGGCGATAGAGCAGGCAGAAAACCAAGGCATCAAGGCGGCCACGAAGACATTAAGGCACTAAGAAGAAAAAGAATAAGCGCCGGCTCGCTAAGGAGCCGACGCTTTCTTCTTTGTGTCTTGGTGCCTTGGTGGCCGCCTGGTGCCTTGGTGTTTCTATTTCACGGCGCCTTCTTCGCGCCATTTGGCGACTTGCTCGAGCGTGTAGCCGAGGCCGGTGAGCACCTCATCAGTATGCTGTCCGAGCGCGGGCGCGAGGGAGCGGATCGAGCCGGGAGTCTCGGAAAGCTTGACCGAGATTCCAACCTGCTTGACCTTCTGGCCGCCGGGCGCATCGAGCTCGACGATCATCTTGCGCGCGCGGACCTGCGGATCGTTGCCGACCTCGTCGAGCGTGTTCATCTTGCCGACGCAGATATCGGTCTTGCTCAAGAGCTCGAACCATTCGTCGCGGGTTTTGGTTTTGAACGAATCGGTGAAGAACTTCTGAATCTCGGCGCGCTTGTCCGGATTAAATTCGTGCTCGATCAGATCTTCGCGGCCGAGCGCGCGGCACAGGTTGGCGAAGAACCACGGCTCGAGCGATCCGATCGTGATGATCTTGGCGTCTTTGGTTTCGTACACGTTGTAGTTCGGGATCGCGCCGTCGAGCATCGTCTCGCCGCGCTTTGGGATCGCGCCGGTGGCGAAGAAAGTCGAAAACGATTGCGCCATTAGAGCGAGCGCGCCGTCCATCATCGAGATATCCACGTACTGGCCGCGTCCGGTCTGGGTGCGTGCGACCAGAGCCGCGAGAATTCCGATCGCCCCATGCATCCCGCCGCCGGCGTAGTCGGCGATGATGTTGTGCGGGATCGTCGGGAGCTGGCCGGGGCGCCCGAGAATCGAGAGCACGCCGGCGGTCGCGATGTAATTCAGATCGTGGCCGACCAGATCGCGATACGGGCCGTCCTGTCCGTAGCCGGTGATCGAGCAATAGATGAGGCGCGGATTGCGCACCGAAAGCTTGTCGTAGCCGATGCCGAGGCGCGCGGCGACGCCGGGGCGATATTCCTCGACGACAATATCGGCGCGCTGCGCCAGGCGCAGGAAGACCTCTTTGCCGGGGCCGCTCTTGAGGTTGAGCGCGATCGATTTCTTGTTGCGATTAAGCGCATTGAACGGCGAGCCGCCGAACGCGGCGGCCAGTCCTTGCGAGCCGGCCTTGCCGGCCTGCTGCGCGCGACGTCCTGTGGGCGCGCCGGGCTCTTCGATTTTGACGATATCGGCGCCAAGGTCGCCCAGGAGCATCGTGCAGAACGGTCCGGGCGCGAGCTTGGTCAGATCGAGAACTTTAATTCCAGTGAGCGGAGGGGATACAGCCATAATGGACAAGGTTTAGTGCGTTCTGGGGATCGGCGCAAACTGAGCAAAAAAATAAACGCCAAAACACCAGGCGGCCACTAAGACACGAAGACACTAAGGAGGACTTTCCCGCAGGAAAGTCGTCTAATGTTTTTCTTGGTGTCTTTGTGTCTTCGTGGCCGGTTGATCTTTCTACAGCACGGCGGCGCGGACTCTTGCCAGGCGGGCGGCGAGGGATTTGAGTCCTTCGACCATGTGGACGCCGTACCAGTGCAGGTCGCGGCCGCTGACTATCAGGACGCGGCGCGAGAGGCCGGGCGGGAGCGTCGCGCGTAATTCTTCGACATCACTCTCTGCGAATTCATACGGCTCGTCGGGCAGCAGCACTATATCCGGGCGCCGGTCGAGCGCGGCCTCGAGCGTGGTCATCGGATAGCGCTCGCCGGCCGACGCATAGACGTTGTTGTACCCGAGCATCCGCAGCACGTCGTGCGCATAAGTGTCGGCGTTGAATGCCATCCAGGGCTTCTTCCAGATCGGACAGAAGACGCGCAGCCGGAGCTTGGCCCATACTCCCATCCCGGCTTCGATTTCGCTGACCGTCAGAGTTATTTCGCGCGCGAGTGCGCCGGCTTCGGGCTCGCATCCTGCGGCGCGGCCGATCTTGAGCAGCGACTCGACGGCGGCCGGCACCGTGCGCGGGTAAGTAGTCAGAACCGCGACCCCTTGCGCGCGCATCCGTTCGACATCCTCGCGCCGGTTCTCTTCGGCGTTGGCGATGATCAAATCGGGATGCAGATTCGCGATCGCGCGCAGATCGGGATTCTTGGTGCCGCCGATTTTGGCGATCGGCGCAACCGCCTTTTCCGGCGAAACGCAGAACTTGGTCACGCCGACCACGCGGTCGCCTAACCCAAGCGCGAACAGAGTTTCGGTCCAGCTTGGCACCAGCGAGATAATCCGCTTCGGAGGAACCTGGAGCTCGAGGCGGAAGCCGAGGTCATCGACGATCTGAGTCTGCGGCATCGCGGATGCTACCGGGCCTTGTTTTTCAGGGTGTCGTCGAGTTGTTTGCGATCGCTCGCCGAGAGATCTTCGCTCGGCATCGCGGCCGGCGCGATCGCCGGGTTGTCGGGCGGGCGATAGGCCAGGTAGTGGATCGCTTTGGGCATCAGGGTGCGGCGCACCACGAACCCCGCGATCAGAACCGCGATCGCGATCAGCAGCAGGATTTTAGGTCCGCGCCGCTTCTTTCTTTTCTTCGCCATTAATCCGCAGATGCTAGCTGACCGACGCGCCGAATAGAATCTCGCGCAGCCATCGCGTGACCAGAGTGCGCGTCGGGCGCTCGTCGGTGTGATGCGCGCCGTTGTACCAATCGACGCCGATATCGCGTGCGCGCCCACTCATCCGCGCCATGCGGAAATACATCCGATGGCGCGGTCCGTAGAAATGGCGCGCGGCGAAAGCCAGCTTGCCGAGCTTGCGCCCGACCGGAGCGCGATGCAGCGCGCGATCGTACGC
>JBAPSR010000486.1:0-5146 GCA_049281755.1 Binataceae bacterium (SeqCode) | reverse complement strand
CCCTTGAGGCGTTTGAGTTCCGCCTCGTGTACCTGAATCTGCCGGTGCAGATCGCCCAATAGAGTCCGGGCCTGATGCTGCACCTGCTTCAATGCTGACGTAATACCGTCCGCGCTCTTCTTCCTTCTTGGCATCTTAATCGACTCCTCTCATTATGATCATAACGATCACGACTGCTTATTCGATCAACGTTACACAATATGGAACCGTACCACAAGATGAGGCATCGCGGATTGCGCAATAGGTATGCACAGAGGTTCTCATGCTATAGAGCTGAGTCTTAAAATCCTGCGCACGAAGTTTTCGCCTGTTTCCCAGTATCGGTTGCCCGCTTTGCACTTGTGCGGCGAATTTACAAACTAGTCGCAACTGAGATCGTCCGGTCCCTCGTCCGTATCGCGCTCGGCGAAGTTGCCGCGCGCCTCGCGCGAAATAGAAGATGCAGCGGCAGCCGTTCGAGCAGCAAAGCGCCCAGTTGCGCGCCGCGAATGAAATCCGAACGACTCGAGTGGAGGTTTGAGCAGTTCTGATCGCGAGCCGGTCAAGCCCTCAGCCGCCGCCCATATCGCAACGCGCAGCGCTGCGACGATCGCTGAAAAATCCCGCAGCGTATTGTGTTCCAGCCGGCTCGCTTGCGATGCCCTAAAACGCGGCAAAAGCCTTTCAATTGGGCGCCAGTACGCTCTCGGGCGACAGGGTATTGCGGCCCGCGAAACGACAGGTAACCTTCGCTACTGCGCCACACCGGTTCAGGGCAGGCGCTACAGAGCATCGCTTTGACTGAGCACGTGGATTGCTATTGTAGCCGATGCGGCTCGAGACGCTGGGCAAGTGTGAATAACTTCCAGTTCCAGCGATTCGGTGTGAACACTCAGTTACCTGGTTGGGGTTTTCGGAGCTATTTTTAAAACAACCTCAGTGGTATAAAAATTGAGAACTTTCAGAAGGCGCGCCGTCCAACCTGCCCGTCCGATTCTTCGCGCCGACACAGTACGGAGTTAGTGCCACCGCAATGTGCCGAGCGTTCGGAAGTCCAGGAAGACTTGGAGTAGCGCCGGGGAGAAGTTAATGGGTCGCAGACTGTATGTTGGGAATCTGGCTTGGACGGTGACTGATCAGGATCTGCAGGAAGCGTTTTCGGAGGCGGGTGCCGTCGATAGCTCGCAGGTGATTATCGACCGCGCCACGAATCGCTCTCGCGGATTCGGCTTCGTTGAGATGGCTTCGGATGAGGCGGCCGAAGCGGCGATCAAAAATCTCAACGGACGCGACATCAAGGGACGCCCGATCCGTGTGAATGAGGCGCAGGCGCGCAGCAACGATCGCGGCGCGCGGCCCACTCAACGCGATCGTTAGGAATGGCCCGGCACCGCGGCGTGATGGGCTCGCGCGCGCGCTCCCGCAGACCTCGCCCGATTGCGTATCGCGTCAGAGTTCAGGCTTTGGCGAATCGATGAGGCCGTGTCATGGCTCCTCGCATCCGCCGCCATGCCCGGCGTGTGATTCCCGATGGAGCAGTTGCGCGGCCTGGGTTAAGCTGGTCCGGTGGACTTTGTAACTATCGAGGATCAGAGCGAACGCGTCGTCATTGCCCCGGAACTCGGATGCCAATGCTTTGGCTACCGGGTCGGTTCACTGGAAATAATCGCCGCGCCGCCAAGCGTCGACGCACTGCGCGAGCATCCGTTTCGCAGCGGTATCCCGATCCTGTTTCCATGGCCGGGACGCGTTGCGCATGGCAAGTTCGGCTTCGACGGACGCGAGCTCGTGTTTCCGATCAATGAGCCCGCGCATGGCAGTGCGATTCATGGGCTCACCTGGAATTGCGTATTTCGCGTGGCCAAACGCGGACCGTACTACGCATTGATGGAGCTCGACTCGGCGTCCGATGCGAATCTTTCGCGCCTCTGGCCTTACCCATTCGTGCTCGAAATTGACTACGAAGTGGGCGACGGTCTGCGCATCAAGTTCCGCGTCCGCAATTCCGGCAAGTCCGAGATGCCATTTGGATTCGGCGCGCATCCTTACTTCAACGCTCCGCTCGGCAAGGACGGCTCGCGTGAGTCGTTGACCCTGCATATGCCGGCGGCGGGCGCGCGATGGCCGCTCGATGCCTCGCTGATTCCGTCGGGTGCGCCGCAGCCGGTCGAGGGCAGGTTCGATATGCGCCGGCCGCGCGCTCTCGGCGCGGACACCTATGACGACGTGTTCAAGCTCGATTCGGCGCGCGATCCGTCGGCGCCGTGCGCGCGGATGGTCGATCCGGCGGCGCGCCTCGCGATCGAGGTGCGGGCCGACGCGCCGTTCGAGGATTTTGTGATCTTCGCTCCGCCGGGAAATCCGGTGGTCGCGATGGAGCCGTACACGTGCGCGCCCGACACGTTTAATCTTTCCGCGCGCGGGGTCGAGTCCGGGATGCGCCGGCTTGCGCCCGGTGCCACCTTCGAGGCCGGCTTCGAGATCCGCGTCGCCGCGCCGTGATTGGCTAATTCAGCTTCTTCAGGAATTCCGCGATCCGGTCGAATGCGGCATTGAGATTGTCGCGCGACGCGGCATAGGAAATCCGCACGTGATTCGGCGCGCCGAAATCGTTGCCGCCGACCATCGCCACCTTCGCCTCGTCCAGCGCGATGGTGGCGAACGAATCGCCGTGCTCGATTTTGCGTCCCCCGCACGACTTTCCAATCAGGCCGGAGATGTTTGGAAAGGCATAGAACGCACCCTGCGGAACCTGCGGCAGCCGGAAGCCCGGCAGCGCGCGCACCCGCTCGACCACCAGCGAGCGCCGCGCGCGGAACTCCTCGGCCATCGCTCGCACGTCGTCCTGCGGACCGGTCAGCGCTTCAATCGCGGCGAACTGGGTGATCGAGTTCGGATTGCCGCTGTTCTGGCCCTGCAACCGCGCCGCCGCCGCGATAGCCTCTTTTGGGCCGGCGGCGAATCCGATGCGCCATCCCGTCATCGCATAGGTCTTCGACAGCGAATTGAAAACAATTCCTTTTGAGCGCAGCCGCGGCTCGACGGTAAAGATGTGCGCGGGCAGCCCGTCGTAGGAAATGTGCTCGTACACGTCATCCGAGAGCACCCACATCCCCGCGTCGAGCGCCACCTTCGCGATCTCGGCCAGATGGCTCGCGCTATAGACCGCGCCGGTCGGATTGGACGGCGAGTTCAGAATGATTGCGCGCGTGCGCGGCGTGATCGCTTTTTTCAGCTCGTTCGGGCCCAGCAGAAATCCGTTGCCCTCGGGGCACGGCACCAGGACTGGCGTTGCGCCCGACAGCCCGACCATCGCGGCCAGGCTCACCCATGCCGGAGTCGGGATGATCACCTCGTCGCCTTCGTCGAACAGCGCGGCAATCACGTTGGCCTCGGCCTGCTTGCATCCCGCGGTGGCGACGATTTCGCCGACTTCGTAGTCGAGGTGGTTGTCGCGTTTGAGCTTGAGCGCGATCGCCTTCTTCAGATCGGTGACTCCGCTGACCGTAGTGTATTTCGTGCGGCCCTGCTCGAGCGCGCGGCGCGCCGCGGCCTTGATCCGTTCGGGGGTATCGAAGTCGGGCTCGCCCGCCGCGAGCGAGATAACGTCGATACCCTTTTCCTTCATTTCGGTCGCGCGCGCCTCTGCGGCCATCGTGGCGGACGGTTTGAGCGCTGCGATTCTACGGTTGAGTTTGATCATGTTTTATCGTCCGGACGAAACCATGCGGTGCATGTACGCGCCGCGACTCGAATGGATTTGCGAATGGAACGAGATGATTGTAGCGATCGCGCGAGCGCGAAAAAACCGCCGCGAGAATCTGGTAGTGGGTCAGTTTGACTGACCGACGGTCCTCCGTCGTCTCTGCATTCGGATTCCTCATTAGGAACTCCGTGGGTGTGCGCGTTTTACGCTGTCATTCCCGCGCGCGGCCGCCGGAGCCTGCCTTGAGCCTGCCCCAGGAAATCCCGGAGCGGCGGTGCATTGCATGAGATGTGTACTTAGAGCATCGACGCCTCGGGATTCCTCGCGCGCGGCCGCCACACGCGCGGGAATGACAAGTCGGCATCGCTCGGGTTGCAAATCCTGATCCACTACCGAGAATTTTCAGTTCCCGCGCGCGTTCGGCGAAATCAGTCCACGCCCAGCTTCTTGCGCAGCCGGTTCATCACCACCTCGGGCACCAGTTCCGGCACCCGTTTGCCGTATCCAGCCACTTCCTTGATCAGCCGCGACGCGCTGAAGAACAGGCTCGGATTGGCGAACAGGAAAACCGTCTCGACCGCCGGATTCATCAGGCGGTTCATCTGCGCCATGTTCATTTCGTAGTCGAAGTCGGTCACCGCGCGCAGGCTGCGCAGAATCGCGCGCGCGCCGATTCCCTGCGCGTAGTCGACCACCGGGCCGCTGAACTTGTCCACCCGCGCGCGCGGCTCCAGGTCGTGAATCACCCCGCGGATCATCTCGACCCTTTCGTCGGGGTCGAACAGAGCCGAGTCCTTGTGCGGATTGTATGCGACCGCGACTATAACTTCGTCGAACAGCAGGACGCTGCGCCGGATCACGTCGATATGTCCGTTGTGAATCGGGTCAAAGGTGCCCGGATATACCGCGATCGAAGAGGCATGTCCCGCAGGTTTACTACTCATCGCAACCATCAGCTCCCACTCGGCGTCGCATCGGATCGCCGGTAAAAGGCGATTCGATGATCGCCCAGATTTGCGATATTCGCGCGCTCGAGACCGGCTGGCGCCTCGGGCGCCGCGGCGGCGCGCTTGGATTGTCCGACGACGATCCATCCGCCCTCGGCCGCAAGATTGAGGTTCGCGATCCGCTCGAGCACCGGACCGCTCAGGTCGTTCTTGAATGGCGCGTCGATGAAGATGAGGTCGAAGCTCGCGCCCGATGCGCCGAGATCATCGAGGGCACGGAACACGTCGGCGCCGATAATCCGCGCCCGCGCCGAGAGTCCAAGCGCCGCTAAATTCGCGGTGATCGCGGCCGCCGCCGCGCGCGAGGAGTCGATCATCGTCGCGTGTGCCGCGCCGCGCGACAGCGCCTCGCACGAAAGCGATCCGCTGCCGGCGAAGATGTCGAGCACGCGGATGCCCGCGAAATCGATCCTTACCTGGAGCCGGGAAAAAATGGATTCGCGCGCCCGAGCCG
>JBAPSR010000485.1:0-4330 GCA_049281755.1 Binataceae bacterium (SeqCode) | reverse complement strand
AGGCTCGCGGGCGCAAGGCGGCGATCGCCGGAGCGGCCGACGCGGGCCGCGGAACCGAATGGTTTGCGCAGCTCGAAGAGGCGCACGATCTCGTCCTTTACGTCGGCGAAAGCGCGCCGACCGCATGGACCGGTCAGTGCCTGCGGCAAGCCGACCGGGTGTTCGCGCTCGTTCGCGCCGCGCCGCAAGTAGCCGCCGCGCAGGATGCCGCTTCCATCGACGCGATGATCGAGTCGCGCCGCCACGCCGGTATCGAGCTGGTGATACTGCATCCGCGTGATTCGCGCCGGGCCGAGCATACCGCCGAGATCCTGCAACGCTTCCCGGGCGCACATCACTGGCACGTGCGCGAGGGCAACGCTTCGGACCTCGCGCGGATCGCGCGTCTGATCGCGGGGCACGCGGTCGGAATCGTGCTGTCAGGCGGTGGCGCGCGCGGCTTTGCGCATCTGGGCGTGATGGCGGCGCTGAAGGACGCGGGAATCGCGATCGATCTTTACGCCGGCGCGAGCATGGGCGCGATTGTCGCGGCCACCGCGGCGCTCGAATGGGATCGCGAGCAGACTCTGGCGCATCTGGTGCCCGCCTTCGTCGAGAGCAACCCGCTCAGCGACTACACGATTCCAATCATCGCGCTGGCGCGCGGGCGCAAAGTGTCGCGGCTGCTGCGCGAGCATTTTGGCGACCTCAAGCTCGAGGAATGCTGGCGCACGCTCGTCTGCACCGCCTCGGATTTGACCACCGGCCAGGTCCGGATTTTCCGCAACGGTCCGATCTGGAATGCGCTGCGCGCCAGCGTCGCGATTCCCGGAGTGCTCACTCCCGTGATCGAAGGCGGCCACATCCTGGTCGACGGCGGCGTGCTCAACAACATGCCGATCGACCTGATGCTCGCGATGCGCCGCGGACCGATCGTCGCGGTTGACGTGATGCGCGACCACGCGCTGGCCGCAGGCGCCCAGGCGCTCGAGGACTTGAGCCTGCTCAACATGCTGCGGCCCGCGCGGCGCGGCTCGCCCAATATCGTCGCGCTGCTGATGCGCGCCGGAACGGTCGGCAGCGAGGCGCAGGTGCGTCATCTGCGCCCGCAGGTTGACCTGCTGATCGAGCCGCGCATCGAGCCGATGGGGATGCTCGACTGGAAAGCGTACCGGCGCGCGATCGACGAGGGCTATCGGCAGACGATCGCGATCCTCGAGCGGCGCGACAATTCCTCGCTCCTGCGCTGATTTGCGCGACGCGCCGCTAACGCGCGGCGTGCGTCCACTGCTTCGGCACCGCCTGCGCCCGCTGATGCGTCAGCAGCTTGGCGCGCCGGGCTTTTTCTTCGGCGCTGACGGTTGCGGGATCCTCGCGAAATTCAGGTCCCAGCGCCATCGCCTTTTTGACCGCCGGGCGTTCGCCGATTTCAGACAACCATCGCTTCACGTTCGGAAATTCTTCCAGCTCGATTCCCCGCATCTGCCAACTCGACGCCCACGGATAACAGATGATGTCCGCGATGGTGTATTCGCCGGCGGCAAGGTAGCGCTTGCCCTCGAGCCCCAGATTCATCACGCCGTAGATGCGATGCGCCTCGTTGTCGAAGCGCAGCAGCGCGTACGCAAGGTCGCCGTTTTTGGAATCCTGCGCGGCGCGGCGGAAATGTCCCTGCTCGCCGAGCTTCGGTCCCTGGTTGCCGGTCTGCCACATCAGCCACTGGCAGACGTCGTACCTGCGGCGCGGTTCTTGCGGGAAAAACCGTTTGGCCTTCTCCGCGATGTACATCAGGATCGCACCCGACTCGAAGATCGAGATCGGAGCGCCGCCGCCGAGCGGCTCGTGATCGACAATCGCCGGCATCCGTCCGTTGGGCGAGATCCGCAGAAACTCCGGCGTGAGCTGATCGCCGCGGCCGATATTGATCGGCTTGATGGTGTATGGAAGCCGGCACTCTTCGAGCAGGATGATCGGTTTCTTTCCATTTCCGGTCGGCCAAAAATATACCTCGATCATGTGAGTACTCCTTGCCGCTTACTTAAGCGGTCTCCGACGGGAACAGGACGCGATCGATCGCGAGCCGCTCCTGCCGCGACGGGTCGTTCTCGACCCTGCTCTTGCTGTTGAAGATCATCGTCGCGCGCCCGGCGGCGGAATACGCGGGCCAATGCGGAGTATTGCCGGTATTGGGATCGCCGCTGCGCGCAAACGCGATCCAGCGGCTGCTCATCTCGGCTGCGAGCGCGTGAACCTCGGGACTGTCGGGCGCAAGCCGCGGCGCGAGCGGCTCGCCCGCATGGTCGAACACGAAAGTGATCTCGAGCGCGTGCGGCGACTTCATCCTGCCGCCCGCAATCGGCGTCTCCCAGTCGAAGCGGTAGAGATATGACGGCGCTGCGCCTTGCTCGCTCTTGCGCTGCGCGATTTTGCGCGAGAACGCGCCGGTCGGATAATCGGTGCCGATCAGGAAGAACAGCTCCGACGGCGTCGCGCCCGGATTGGCGGCGCGGAATTCTTCGATCACGCGCTCGGAGTTGTCGCGCAGCAGAAATTTGACCCGGCGCTGAAGTCCCGCCTCGTCGAGCGCGAAGGCCTCGCGGTCGCCGGCCAAAAACAGCGTCGTTTCGGTGCGGTTGTATCCGATCATCACCGCCACGTCGGCGCACAGCCCGGATGCTTTCGGATCGAATGGATGCTGCGCCAGCGTCTGCTTATCGACCACCGGTGCGAAGCCCTGCCGAAATCCTACGACGCGGCGACCGAGTTTGCGCTCGACCGCGGCCTCGGCCGCGAGGATCCGCTCGACCGCGACCTTCTGGATTTCGCCGATGCGCGCGCGGTCGAGTCCCAGCTCCGACAGCAGCAGGTCGGCGGTCTCGATCGCGCTGGCAGGCTCGAGCATCCGAAAACCCGGACCGCTCTGGATCACCGCGCGATGAAACAGTCCTTTCGCCGACGGCATCGCGAGCAGGGTCGAGACCTTCGCGCCTCCTCCGGATTCGCCGAAGATCGTGACGCAGTGCGGGTCGCCGCCGAACTGCGCGATATTGTCGCGGACCCACTTAAGCGCCGCGACCAGATCCAGCATCCCGACGTTGGCCGCCGCCGCAAACCGCTCGCCGCCGACTCCCGCGATATAGCTATATCCAAGTGCGCCGAGCCGATGGTTGACGGTCACCACCACCACCTCGCCGCGAATCGCGAGCTTATCCCCGGCGTACATCAGCGGTGAGCCAGAGCTGGCCGCGAAACCGCCGCCGTGGCACCAGAACATCACGGGCCGCTTGCCGCCGTCGCCCGATGAAGGAGTCCATACGTTGAGGACAAGGCAGTCTTCGCTTTCGGGTATACCGTCGGCGTCGCCGTACGCCGCGAATCCGCTGCGCGGATCGACCTTTCCGCGCATCGAGGACGGATTCTGCGGCGCGCTCGGTCCGTAGCTGAACCCGTCGCGCACCCCCGACCAATTCTGCGCCGCGACGGGCGGCATGAAACGATTCTTGCTCGCGGTTGATGCGCCGTAGGGAATTCCTCTGAAGATGCTGACACCGCCGGCGATTGTTCCGCGAACTTTGCCGCCTGTCGTTTCGACGACCGGTTGCGCCTCGCGCAAAATAGCCGATGCCATATGGATGAGCCTCCGTAGTATCGTTCAGCTACTCTTACTCGAACGCCAGTAGCGCTGTCGAACCTTCGATTGGAGCTCGGCACACGAGCAGAGATAGTCAGGGCAGCGTGAAAGAGAATCCAGGTCAGCGGCATGGATCGTCGGCGCGCGAAGACGGGCGCGTTGCGACGCGCCCCTACGAATTCAATGCGATTGTTTAGGGGGCGCTCACTCTGCAATCAACTCGCGACGACTCCATATAGTCCGAACGCACCTGTCTTCGTATGGGCGGCTCGCGAGCCGCCCGTCTTTCGCGCCGCCTCAGCTACACGCTGACTTTCGTCGCGCGTGTCGCGTGTATCGGACCCGCGAAGGTCTGAACCGTAGGCGAAGGACGATTATCGACAGCCTTTCAGACAATGGAGGAGGAGTGAGAAAGATACGGCGTGCGTTCGGGCCTATTTTTCCGTAGCCTTGGAAAAATCGGAGGGTATCGCCAATGGCTGAATCACGATGGAACTTGCGGCAACGCTATGGCGATTGGGCTCTCGTCACCGGCGCGTCCGCCGGAATCGGGCTCGAGTTCGCCCGCGCGCTCGCGCGCGAGAACCTGTCGGTGGTGTTGACCGCGCGCCGCGAGGATCGGCTGAACACGCTCGCGGCCGAGTTGCGCGATCGTTACAAAATCCAGACTCGCGTCGTCGCCGCTGATCTCGCGGCCGTCGATGGCGCCGACAGGCTCGC
>JBAPSR010000484.1:0-3587 GCA_049281755.1 Binataceae bacterium (SeqCode) | reverse complement strand
TCGATCGGGCATCCGTACGGCATGAGCGGATCGCGGATGACGGCGCACGCGCTGATCGAGGGCAAGCGGCGCGGAGTCAAAAACGTGGTGGTAACGATGTGCGTCGGCGGCGGCATGGGCGCGGCCGGCCTGTTCGAAGTCGCGTAAAGGACGAGGGAGAAATCGAGCATGAAACTCGGCACGATGGCGGCAGGATTCGGTCCGCAGATCCGAATCGATATCGAAAGAATCAAGGAAGCGGAGGCGCTCGGCTACGACTCGGTGTGGACCGCCGAGGCGTGGGGCAGCGACGCGATCACACCGCTTGCGTGGATCGCCGCGCAAACCACCAAGATCAAACTCGGCACTGCGATCATGCAGATGTCGGCGCGGACGCCCGCGATGTGCGCGATGCAGGCGATGACCGTCGATCAGCTTTCCAACGGCAGGATAATCGTCGGCCTGGGACCTTCGGGGCCGCAGGTGATCGAAGGATGGCACGGGCTCGCATTCGGCAAGCCGCTCAAGCGCACGCGCGAGTATATCGCGATCCTGCGCCAGATCTTCGCGCGCGAGAAGCCGGTCGAATTTCAGGGCGAGTACTATCAGATGCCGTACAAGGGCGCCGGCTCGACCGGATTCGGCAAGCCGCTGCGCAGTATCCTGCACGGCCGCACCGATATTCCGATCTACACCGCGACTATCTCGCCCAAGGGCGTCGAAACCGCGGCCGAGATCGCCGACGGCTTTATCCCGGTGTGGACCACGGCGAAGGGGCTCGAGACTTTCGTTCCGCATCTCGAAGCGGGCTTCCGCAAAGCCGGCAGCGCGAAGGGATGGAAGAACTTCGACGTCGCGGTCTCGTTGAACGTCGCCGTCAACAAAGACGTGCAGGCCGCGATCAACGCGCTCAAGCCGGGAATCGCGCTTTACGTCGGCGGGATGGGCGCGAAGGGCAAGAATTTCTACACCGATCATGTGAGCCGGCAGGGATGGGCCGACGCCGCGCATCAGATTCAAGACCTCTATCTCGGCGGCAAACGGCAGGAGGCGGTCGCCGCGGTACCCGACGCGCTGGTCGATGAGCTCTCGCTGGTCGGACCGCGCGAGCGGATAATCGAGCGCGCAGCGGCGTGGAAAAAGAGCAAGGCAACCACGCTGCTCATCGGCGGCGACGCGAACGCGTGCAGAGTCGCGGCCGAAGCGTTTCTATAAACCGATCGCACGATAGCGTCGGGCGAGGCGAAGTTGCCGACGGGTTACGGAGGTGATGATGGAACGCGTCGAAGGGATGACGGCCTTCATAACCGGCGGAGCGCGCGGGATTGGTCTGGGTATCGCTCGCGCTTTTGCTCGCGCCGGGGTGAAGCTCGCGATCGCGGATGTGGACCCGGACTCGCTCGCGGCCGCGCAATCCGAACTCGCGCAAGTCACGGCGGTCGAGGCATTCAACCTCGACGTGCGCGATCGCGAGGCCTACGCGCGCGTCGCTGACGAGACCGAGGCGCGCCTGGGTCCTGTCTCAATCCTGTGCAACAACGCCGGCGTTGCCGCTGCGACCCGTCTCACTTACGAATTCTGGGATTGGATGCTGGGAATCAATCTGAACGGCGTGATCAACGGGATACAGACGTTCCTGCCGCGGATGCTCGAGCGAGGTAGCGGCGGGCATATCGTCAACACGGCGTCGGGCGCGGGACTCGTCGCGGAAGGCAGCGACCTTATGTACACCACGTCGAAATTCGCCGTGGTCGGCATGTCTGAAGCCCTGCGGCGGAGACTCGAGCCTGCGCAAATTGGAGTGACCGTCCTATGCCCTGGTCCTGTCGGGACCAACATCGTCGGGAACAGCCGCATCACGCAGCCGGCCGCATTAAACGCGCAAGAGGCTAAGGCCTGGGCATCGGTAACGGAGCAAGTAACCGCTATGCTGGCGCACGGCGTCGCTCCCGACAAGGTCGGCGAGATGGTGCTGGCGGCAGTGAAGGACAACCGGCTCTATGTCCACACCGATCGCGTGATGGAGAAATATATTAAGGCACGAACCAAGGCCCTGCTCGACGCGCTGCCGCCGGCCTAGTACGAAAAATCCCCTTCCGATCGGATCGAACGGCGCCAAAACGCGACCCACCAGGTCGACGACCGATCCCGAAGCCAGGCTGGCGAAGAAGGGCGAGGCAAAGGGGTCCGGCTCTGTTACACCGTTCACCGAGAGTGTGTTGATAGAGAATCGCAACCGCGTAATGATCGATCTGCGCGTCGGTCGGGCCAGCGGTCGGGGCTGGAGATGCTGCATGCGGTTCGCGGGCCGCGCCGGATCACAGTGCGGGCGACCAGGGCTACGACACTGCGGCGTTCGTGGCGAGCTGCCGCGCGCTAAATGTCACTCCGCATGTGGCGCGGAATGAGCGGCGGCCGGATGGCTCGGCGCTCGACCATCGCACCACCAGTTGGTTTGGATACGCGGTCCGCCAACCAGTGCGTAAGCGGGTCTAGGAGATCTTTGGATCAAGACGGTAGGCAACTTCCGCCGCACCCGCTATCGGAGGTGGAGCGGACCACTTTCGCCGCTTACCTGGTCGGCGCCGCCTACAACCTGCTGAAGAATCGCAAAGCGCTGTCCCACCGGATAAATCGAGCCGCCAGCGAGCCGCACCTGTCACAGCCGATCCGGTAACTACCCGACTCGCAACCTCAATACTCACTTCCCACCGTCATCAGACCAAGCCAAACTCGTGATTCTGCCCTTTCATCAACACCCTGCTAGAGATCAGCGCGGGTGAAGACCAATCGTGGCATGAGGAGTCGATAGAATGACCAATTTGGTGGAGCCGTCTCGAAGTCTCTTCCCTACGGACAGGTGGATCTCCCTCGGCCACAATCTCTTTAAGGTCCCGGAACGATTACTCCTCGCCCACGCTCGCGGAGAAACGCTTTTCATAACCGGTGCCGGGACTTCGATGCCAGCTGGGTTACCCGATTTCAGACAACTCGTTCTCGATGTTTATGAACGCATCGATGTTGCGACATACGAAGTACTACTCCTGATACCGAGAGACGCATGCAATCGATGGAGTCCGTCTTCGAAACAGGCGACAGATGAGCAACGGGCTGAAGTCCAGCGCTTTATTCAAGGCGACTATGATGTCGTCCTCGGGATGCTGGAGCGGCGTATCGACGGCCAAACGGCACGCACCTCCAAAGTGCGAACAGCGGTTACCGAAATTTTGCGCTCGAAGCCGAAGCAAGCCGCGGCCATACACGAGGCACTAGTTCGTCTGGCCGACCGCGGACAGGCAACAACTATAATCACCACCAATTTTGATCTTTTGCTTGAGGCAGCGGGGCGACGACAAGGAAAACCTCTTCAGACGTATGCACTTGGCGCCATCCCTAGACCGACCCGTAGCGAAGAATTCTCAGGAGTGTTCCATATTCACGGAGCTCTGTCGCCGAACCCTGCGCGGGCTGAGGATATCATCGTGACCGATCGCGACTTTGGAGAGTTCTACCTCCGGCGGCGAGTTGTTCCCGATTTTATCTATGATGCAGCACGGCTGTTCCATTTGGTTCTCATCGGTTACAGCGCAAATGACGCGCCCATGCGA
>JBAPSR010000483.1:0-7367 GCA_049281755.1 Binataceae bacterium (SeqCode) | reverse complement strand
GGCCGGGCAGGCGCCGCGGCGGCCTCTTTGGCGGCCTGCGCGGCAGCCTGGGCCTGGAGCTTGCTGCATGCGCCGCACAGGTTGTTCAGATTTGCAGGATCTTCGGTCAGACCGTCGTCGAGCGAATGACACACTTTCATGCATCCGGAGCAGATGAAGTAGATGCCCTCGATCGTCTTGTTGATCCGCTCGCGGTTCAGGATTCGTCCGCGCAGCTTTTCGATCCGGATCCCCAGGAGCTCCGCGTACTGGCGCTTGATCTTACGCCTGCCCGCTTCGTCCTTTGGAAGATCAGCATCTTCTTCGGCTTCGTCGCCGGATTCGGAGAAGCTCGCGTACTTATCGCGCTTCGAGGTCTTTCGTTTACGCGCTCTGCCCATCGTCAAGTTTCCTTAGCGGGTCTTGCCGATGTATCCGCAAGCCTTTTCGCATACGAGGTAGAAGCCCTTGCGGCCGTATCCGGCGAACTTGGTCACTTTGCTTTCGGCGCCGCAGTTGGGGCACAGATGCTTGTGCTGGACCTCGCCACTTTTTTCCGCGGTCTTTGCTTTCTTTTCAGCCATAACGAATTTGAGCCGTCCTCAGGGTTTGATATTGCCACCGCGCGCGAGGCTGGCGGCGAAACACCTTATTGTACACGAAAACCCCGATTCGAGAAATCCAGCCTCGTCGCATACGTTGAGGCGCTGCAATCGTGCGCAGGCCCCGATTCCAAAGCGAGCGCCGCGCTCCCATTCGTCATTTCGCGCCCTGGGCGAGAAATCCCGAGGCGGCCAGGCTCCGAGCTACATCGCATGCAGCCTCTGCGCGCTCCTATAAACCCTTCATTCGGGCAGCTTCATCGAGTCTTCGATCATCCGCTCAAAATCCTCGGGGCTGAGCGCCGCCAGCTCTTGCGCGTCACCGCCGACGAGGTATCGCGCGTTCGGATTCTTAGCCGCTGCCGCATCGACAATCATCCGCGCGACATCGTTCGCGTCGCCGAGCGCAAGCTCTGCGCCAGTCTTTATCCGATGCTCGATAATCCGCGTGTAGAACGGATCGCTCGTACCCTCTTTGGCTCCGTTGCGCACGCGCCTGGGAAAATACATGTTCGTGCCGGCCCGCGTCTTGAAATTCCCCGGCTCGACCAGCACTACGCGAATCCCGAACGGCCACAGCTCGTAGCGAAGCCCGTTGCTGATCGCCTCGAGCGCGAACTTGCTCGCCGAGTAAACCGCCATGAACGGAAACGTGCGCAATCCCGAGATCGAGCTCACCATGACGATCGTCCCCGAGCGCTGCGCGCGCATCGCGGGAAGCACCGCGCGCGTCACTCGAACCGCGCCGAAAAAATTGGTCTCGAAGACCTGCCGGATCTCGTCGTCGTCGTAATCCTCAACCGGTCCGGCGGCCCCGAAGCCGGCGTTGTTGACCAGAATATCGATACGGCCGTCGCGTTCGAGGATCTGCGCAACGGCGTCCTTGACCGAAGCGGTATCGGTCACATCGAGCTCGATAGTCTCGATCGCGAGCCGCTCGGCATCCGCGGCGGCGCGCAGGTAGCCGGCGTTTTCGACGGTGCGCATTGAGGCGTACACGCGATACCCCCGGCGGGCGAACTCGAGCGCGCTGAGTTTGCCGATTCCAGAACTGCATCCTGTAATCAGCGCGATTCCCATACGTCCTCCTGTCCCGAACACTTTATCGTGACCATGTTCGAATTCGCGCCACGCGTGCGGGAGTGACCCATCAGAAACGTCCTCACTTCTGCTGAGGGTAGGCGTAGTGCCCATCGGACGCCGCCCCTCCAAAGACAGCGCCGCCGCCGGTCAAATCGACAACATCGATTACGCTCGCTTCGACCGGGACGCCTTCGAAAGAATTGGGAATGCGGCTCTTTACGTACGCGAGCTCTTTGACTCCCTTGTCCGTCCCGTCATCGACGGTCACATCCAGCGCTGAGGTTTGTCCCTCCATATCTATTCCGACTCCGTCGATCACCGCGATATCGCCCGGCGCGAACCAATCCCGCTCGGCGGTCAGGAAATCGATTCGCGCAGCCATCGCGCGCACGACGTCGAGGTCCGGACGCGAATCGCTGTCCTTGATCGGAGGGCATCCTGCCGGGAGCGGCGGATTTGGCGCCGTGCTTAATCCACGAACCCGCAGCATGTAGGGCAGGAATCTGTCGTACGGTTTGCTGTCGGTGACTTCGGTTGGCACGTTCTCGATTGTCTTGGGCACGCTGCTTCGGACGAACCCAACGTCGGCGGAGTTATCCGCCACTAGATCGAGAGTGGCGACTGGTTTCGACAAATCGATCGCGACGTCCAGCACCCTGTCCTTGAGGTGATAGGCGTCGAGCGAGCTTGCCAGGTCGGGTTGCGCGCTAAGGGCGGCGACGGCGTCCGGGCCGGGTTTGTCTCTAACGCCCGACCAGGCAGCAGGACATCGAGGTTGAGATGGCGCCGCGTCCTGTGCCATCGCGAGGCCCGCAAAGCCCACAATTACCGCCGCAATCGTCAGTGATCCGATAAGACGAAGCAGAGCGACGAAATTCTGTCGGCTCATGTGACGTCCCCTTTGACTGGATGATTGTCACCGCTGTCCCCGTCGAATATCAAGCGTCGCTTCCTCGGTGCTTTGTCCGAGGGGAAACGAACCCACCGACGCGACGGTAACAGCGGCGGTCCTGATACTCGCAGCCGTTTGCACGAGGGCATCGCTACGCATATGCGTTAAGCCATCTTGGATTCACAACTGAAAGCCGGCGACGCCGTAATCTTTATCGACCGCAAAGGGCGCCGCTATCTGAAGACGCTGCACGCGGGCAAGAAAATCCTGATTCGCGGCGAACTTGTCGCCGACGCGATTTTCGGCACCGACGAAGGCTCGCGGGTGAAATTCTCGACCGGCGAGACCTTTGTCGTCCTGCGCCCGACATACGCCGACCTGATACCGCTGTTGCCGCGCGCCGCGCAGGTCATCTATCCCAAAGACACCGGACCCCTGCTCATCTGGGGCGACGTATTTCCCGGCGCGACGGTGATCGAAGGCGGCACGGGCGCCGGAGCATTGACTATAGCGCTGCTGCGCGCGGTCGGTCCCGCGGGCCGCGTTATCTCGTATGAAATTCGCGAGGACTTCGCGGCCGTCGCCAGGCGCAACGTCGCGGCCTATTTCGGCGACGCTCCCAACTGGACCCTCAAGCTGCGCGACCTGTACGAAGGCTTCGAAGAGACCGGAGTCGATCGGATGTTCCTGGACCTCCCCGAGCCCAGCCGCGCACTCGAAGTCGCCGCGCGCGCATTGCGCCCCGGCGGCGTGCTGGTCTCCTACGTTCCGACCGCGCTACAGATCAAAGATACCGTTGACGCTCTCCAATCACGCGCCGACTTCGGCGAAGTCGAGACCTTCGAGACGCTGCTGCGCCACTGGCAGGTCAAAGGGATGAGCGTGCGGCCGTTCTTCCGGATGATTGCGCACTCCGCCTTCATCATTGTCGCCCGCCGCCTCGCCAACCTCTCCGCGGACCTCGGGGCCGAGCCGCTCGCACCGATCGAGGATGTCGCCGAGCCCGATTACGACCCGCCCGATTCGGACGGGGATCCCGACCCTGCGGAGTAAACACCATTAGCCATTTGCGAGTTTCTTATCGTGGATGAAACGCGCACAAACAAACCGGCGGCAAATCGAATCACGCGCCGGCAATTCGTGAGCCTCAGCGGCGCGGCGATCATTATCGCGGGTATCGGCGGCGCGGACAGCCTTGTTCGCGCAAACGCCCTCGCAGCCGGAAGATTCGGCGGCCTGACTCCAAACTCCAAATTTTACATCACTACGTACGCCAGCACGCCGCCGGTCGATCCCGCCGCATGGCGCCTCAGTATCAAAGGACTGGTAGCCAATCCTTTTGACCTTTCTTATGCGCAGATCAAATCGCTTGCGCAGATCGACGAAACTCTCACGCTCGAATGTATCGGCAATCCTCCCGACGGCAGCCTGATCAGCAACGCGCGATGGCGCGGAGTGCGTCTGCGACCGCTCCTGGAGCGGGCGCGCGTGAATCGGCGCGCGGTTTGGGTCGTGATGCGCGCGGCCGACGGATACTACACCGGGCTCCCGGTCGACGAATTGCTGCGCGACGAGAATTTCCTGCCGTGGATGATGAACGGCGTGCCGCTGCCACCCGATCATGGTTTTCCGGTGCGAATATTCATTCCGGGAAAATACGGGATGAAGCAGCCGAAATGGATCACCGAGCTCGAATTTCTCGACCATCCTGCGACTGGCTATTGGGAAGCCCGACGATGGAGCAATACCGCGTGGCGCAAAGTCAATTCGGGTTTTTTCTCGCCGCACGTCGAGGGCGGGATGCGCTCGCTGTTCGACCGCAGCGCGCAAGTCGCCGGCCCGGTCGATATATACGGATGGGCGCTGGCGGGGCCATCAGGAATCAAGCGTGTACAGGTTTCGATTGACAACGGCGCGTCGTGGCGCGACGCCATGCTGGTGAATAATCAGTCGCCCTATGTATGGACGGTCTGGAAATACCACTTCGCGCCGAACGCGCCCGGGAAATACATAGTAAGTATCCGCGCGATCGACGGCAACGGCATCGCGCAGCCTCCGACCGATCCTCAGACCGGCAGCGGAATGTCCGGCCAAGCCCGCATGTCGGTAGAAGTCACGCCGTCCGGTTGAAGCTCTCGCGAACGTCAATAGAACCGGCGTTCTGTCGGTCGTCGCTAAGCATCGGCGAATTGAGCATCGAAAAGGCGAAGGGACCGGCGGAACGCCGGCCTTGAATTATCAATGAAACAGGCGGTGGAAAAATCCGCTGATTCCGCCCGGCGATGGGCTCGTGCTTGGAATCGGTGGAATGGCTCCAGGAGCGGACGTGGCGCCTGGCGGAGGGTTGGGCGTGCCGCCCAGCGCGGCAGGGAGCGAGGCAAGAATCCCTTCTCCGCCGCACGGCGTGGTCGGCGCGGTACCGACCAGGAACGGCAACGCGATCGCGCGCGGACACGCCGGAGTCGCCAGGCCGCCGCTTTGCGGATCGATCGTGGCCATCACGATTCCCGACGGCACGGCAAAATCCGGCGAGTCGCCCGGCACCGCATGGATCATGAAACTCACCCAGGCTGGTAGCGCCGCGCTGGCCCCCGGCATTCCAAGACTCTGCGGCTCGTCGAAGCCGACCCATACTCCGCACACGAGGTCGGGCGTGTACCCGATGAAATATCCGTCGTGATAATCCTGCGTCGTGCCGGTCTTCCCCGCCGCAGGAAATTTGAGTCCCATCCTCTGCGCCGACGCGCCGGTGCCGTAGCGCAGCACCTGTTCGAGTGCACCCGTAATCAGGTAGGCGACGGAGGGATTGATGATGCGATTCTCGTCGTCCTGATGATGAAAGATCACGTGTCCCGCGGCGTCGACAACTGACGCAACAGCGTACGGCGGATCCTGCGCGCCCGCATTCGCAAAGACCTGGTACGCGCCGACCAGCTCGAGCAGCGTGGTCTCGTCAGCCCCGATCGAGATCGGCAGCACCGCGGGCAGCTCTTCCTGGATTCCCAGCTCGTGCGCGGTTTGTACTATGCGCGCGGGACCTAGCTGGCTGCCGACCCACGCCGTCGGCACGTTGAGTGACTCGAACAGCGCCTCCGCGACCGTCACCTGTCCCTGGTAGGTGTGCTCGTAGTTGACCGGCGTCCAGCTTCCGAACGTCATTGGACGATCGGGCAGGACCGTAGCCAGCGTCATCGCGGGCGAGAACGGCGCGCGCGAGGGATCGAGCGCGGTCAGATAGACGATAGGTTTGAACGCCGAGCCCGGCTGTCGCTGCGCCATCGCGGCGCGGTTGAACTGGCTCGACGAGTAGTCGCGGCCGCCGACCATCGCGCGAATGGCGCCACTCGACGCGTCGAGCGCGACCATCGAGCTTTCAAGCTGCTTGGTCTTGTCCGTGCGGCGCAGCCTGCTGTGCGATTTTTCGAGCTGCGCCAGATTCTGCTCGATCGCCTCCTGCCCAAACGCCTGCATTTCCGGGTCGAGCGTAGTGTAAACCTTGAGCCCTTCGAGATGCCCGTTGAGCCCCGGAATCTTGTCGACGAAACTCGTCACATAGTCGGTAAAATACGGCGCGCGTCGCAGCCCCGGCGGCTTGGTCACGTCGATCGGCTCCGCCAGAGCGTGCTGATATGCGGCTGCGTCGATCACGCCTGCATTTTTCATCACGCCGAGGACGATATTGCGCCGGGCGAGACAGTTCTCCGGATGCCGCCGCGGATCGTAGAGACTGGGAGCCTGGATCATGCCGATCAGCGTTGCGGCTTGCGCCGGCGTGACCTCGCGCAGGTCGCGGTTGAACAGGTAGCGCGCGGCCTGCGAGAGACCCTCGATCGGCGTGCCGTCGTACGAGCCCATCGGAACGTCATTGATGTAGCGTTCGAGGATTTCGCGCTTGCCCAGCCGCATCTCGAGTACGATCGCGACGGCGAGCTCGCGAAACTTCCGGCTGAAACTGCGCTCGTGCCGATCCATGAAGGTGCGCGCGAGTTGCTGCGTGAGCGTGCTCGCGCCCTGCGCCAGATGATGCGATCGCAGATCGACCAACGCGGCTTCGATCACGCGAATCGGATCGATCCCCCGATGGTAATAGAACCATCGGTCCTCGGTCGCGATCAGGCCGCTCACCAGATACGGCGGCATCTCGCCCAACGCGACCTCGACCCGCTCGGCGGGAGCACCCGGCAATAGCCGCCCGATCACCTCGGGCTCGAGCGCGGCCGAACGCCCGGACACGCCGAACGAATCGATCACGTTCGAGACCCGGATGCCGTCGAGCGCGACTCGCACGATCGCGCCGGGATAGTCAGTTCCCGCAAGCGTGAACGAGCGCGTGTAGATCGTGATCAGGCCCGGAGTGCGCGAGTACTCGCCGGGCGACGCGGGAGCCGCGATCTGCGTGTAGCTCAGATGATTCAGGCGGTCGATCAGACCGGTGCGGACGATATCGTCGCCCGGACGAATCGTGGCGGGTGCGGAATAGATTGCACTGCTGAGCGCCTCGCGGCGCAGCTCGATCATCGCGGAAATTTCGCCGTAGAGTTGCGCGAGGTAGAAACCAATCGCGAACATGACGATCAGCAGCGCAGCGCCGGCAAGGTTCCGCACGCGCCATCCGGCGATCCGCCATTCGCGCTTCTTGCGGCTCTTCCCGCCCCGCCTGTCATCAGCCTTGGCCACAACTACCTCGCGCTAGAACGACACAAATCTGAAACACCCTCTCCTCCGGGAGGTGCCACTGGCACGCAGGCAACGAGAACAGCGCATCAGAATGAGTACCTATTCCCGACCGCCGATTGACTGACTACTCCTTC
>JBAPSR010000482.1:0-4058 GCA_049281755.1 Binataceae bacterium (SeqCode) | reverse complement strand
AGCACCCAACCACGCTGTGGAGTATGCCGCCGCGGTGCGCACGAGTCGAAAGCAGCTTTCGCCTATCTGGCGGTTTTCTTGAGCGCCTGCTCAACCCCCGGCATCCGCTTCGGCAGCACCCTGCCCTCTTCCGAGTTGCGAAGAAATGGCCCGACGCCGAGCAGCATATGATGCGAATGCGCATTGCGCACCGAGTTGCGAAATCCCATCTCGTCCTGCGCGTTGTTGACCGCGAACTTGAGCATTCGAAGCGTCATCCGATCGCTCTCGGCAATTCGTTCAGCCAGCGCGAGCGTCTCGGCCTCGAGTTTTTCGCGTGGCACCACGATATTGACGAAGCCCAGCCGGCACGCCTCTTCAGCGCTGACGAACCGGCTTTGAAACAGGATCTCCTTGGCCTTGCGAATCGGCAGATCCCAGGGGATCGAAAAGTACTGAAGCAGCGAAGGAAGGAACTGCGCGTCCTCCGATGCGACGATCAGATCCATCGCCGCCGCGAACATCCATCCACCGAAAATACAGTAGCCGTGGACCATCGCGATCGTTGGCTTGTCCAGGTCGCGCCAACGCAGTGTGTTGTCCAGGAACAGCTTTCGCGAGCGCGAGTAGATAGCGCGCAGACCTTTGCCGTATGGACGGCGCTCGGCGTCTTCCTTTTCTTCCGGCGTTCCGAGATCGTGGCCAGAGCAAAAATGTTCGCCCTTGCCAGAGAGCACGATTACGCGGATCTCGTCGTCGTCGTTGGCGTCGGTGAATGCCGCGTCCATCTCTTCGAGCAGAACTCGCGACTGCGCGTTGCGCCGCTCGGGCCGGGCAAGAATCACGCGCGCGATCCGTCCGTTCTTCTCATACTCGATATGCTTGTATGCCATCGTGAATACTCCCTGTGCGAACGCTGCGCGCCGCCGGTTCTCGATGCGCCTAACTTAGGATAAGGCCGCCCGCATGACCATCCGCGCGCAAGCCGCGCTTTGCACTTTGCGTGAACCCGAAGCGTGAGTTAGCTTCGGAGCAACCGTTGCCCGGAGGTATTTGACCATGGCGCTGTGGAAACCGGACCAGACCTTTTATCCTTCCGCCAAGATGGCGATGAATGCGCCGCGCGAAAAGCTCGGCTACGTGGTCACCTTCAACCCTTCTCCCAACAACGGCCGCCGCGACGCGCTGTGCGTGCTCGACGTTGACCCCCAATCCTCCGAATATGGACAAGTCGTCGGTCGAACCGAGACCGAGTTTGCCGGCGACGAGCTGCATCACTTCGGATGGAACGCATGCAGCGCCGCGCTATGTCCCTACGCGCCCCATCCGCATGTCGAGCGACGCTACCTGCTGGTGCCGGGGCTGCGCTCTTCGCGCATCTACATCTTCGACACGAAGCCCGATCCCCGAAAGCCGAAGATCGTCAAGATCATCGAGGCCAAGGAAATCGCGGACCGCACGGGCTATAGCCGGCCGCATACGCTCCACTGCGGGCCTGACGCTATCTACGTCAGCGCGCTTGGCGCTCCGAATGGCGACGGTCCGGGCGGAATTTTTCTGCTCGATCACGAGAGTTTCGACGTGCTGGGGCGATGGGAAGTCGATCGCGGACCGCAGTTCTTCGCCTACGATTTCTGGTGGCACCTGGGCTATGACATCGCGATCACCAGCGAATGGGGCACGCCGAATATGATCGAAAACGGCGTGCAGCCGGAATTGCTGCTCGGCGGCAAATACGGCCACGCGATCCATCTGTGGGATTTGCGCAAGCGGCGTCATTTGAAGACCCTCGATCTCGGCGCAGAGCAGCAGATGGCGCTCGAGCTGCGACCCTCGCACGATCCCACCAAGACCTTCGGGTTCGTCGGGGTTGTCATATCGACCAAGGATCTCTCGGCGTCGGTCTGGATGTGGAATCGCACCGGCGACGACTGGTCGATCAAGAAAGTCATCGAGATCCCAGCCGAGCCCGCCGATCCTGCCGTGCTTCCGCCCGCGCTCAAGCCCTTCAAGGCGGTGCCGCCTCTCGTCACCGACATCAACTTGAGTCTCGACGATCGTTTCCTGTACGTCGCCTGCTTCGGCACCGGCGACCTGAAGCAATACGACGTTAGCAACCCCTCGAGCCCAAAGCTCACTGGAACGGTTCGCCTGGGCGGAATCACTTCGCACGCTGCCCATCCAAAGGGCGGCGCGCTCAACGGCGGCGCGCAGATGACCGAGCTCAGCCGCGACGGACGCCGCGTTTACGTCAGCAACTCGCTGTATAACTCGTGGGACGCGCAGTTTTATCCGGAGGGCATTCGCGGATGGGTCGCCAAGATCGACGTGAATCCTGCAGGAGGCCTCACGCTCGATCCGAAATTCTTCACCAAGTTCGACGGTGAACGGCCGCATCAGATTCGGCTCGAGGGTGGAGACACGTCTTCCGACTCGTTCTGCTATCCGTGAGCGGCGCGTGGCCGTGGATCGCGGTTTGCGCCCTGGGCGCTTACCACGGCATCGACCCCTCGATGGGCTGGCTGTTCGCGGTGGCGCTGGGGTTGCAAGAGCGCAGCCGCATGAAAGTTCTTGGCGCGCTGATTCCGATAGCGATCGGGCACCTGGTTTCGATCGCGGCGGTGGTGGCGGCGATCTCGCTCCTTCAATCCTCATTCCCGTTTGCGATGGTCCGGCCGGCCGGCGCCGGCGCGCTGATCGTTTTCGGACTGTTCCGGTTCTTCTGGCCGCGAGCGCATCCGCGATGGGTCGCGATGCGCGTAAACTTCGGCGACCTGATGCTGTGGTCGTTCCTGATGGCGTCAGCGCATGGCGCGGGCCTGATGCTGTTTCCGATTCTGCTCGGGATGAACGCCCCCATGGGCGCACAGATGCATCATCATGGTGTGGTGATGCTACCGCAGGCTCATCCGGTGCTTACCGCTGTCGCAGTCGTGGTCCTGCATACGGGTGCGATGCTGATCGTAATGGGCACGATCGCCATAGTGGTGTACGAAAAGGTCGGGCTTAAGATTCTGCGCAGCGCCTGGATCAACCTCGATACCGTGTGGGCCGGCGCGCTGGTGGCAGCCGGCGTGCTGTGCCTGGTGATTTGAACCCCTGCCGTAGCCGCTTTAATTGCCCGCGCGCCCGTGCCAGCATCTAGGTATGCAGTCCTTGGGCGTGCTGCTGATCGAAGACGAAGAGCGCCTCGCGGGTAATCTGCGCCAGGGCCTTACCGAAGAAGGTATCGCCCTGGATTGGGTGAAATCCGCCGAGGAAGCCGAGCAGATCCTCGCGCGCAAAACCTACGATTTGATGGTGCTCGACATCGGTCTTCCCGGGAAGAGTGGCGTCGATTTTCTGCGCGAGCGCCGCGCGGCGGGCGATACCACGCCAGTGCTGTTCCTGACCGCGCGCAGCTCGGTGGAAGATCGGGTGACCGGACTGGACAGCGGCGGCGACGATTACCTGGTCAAGCCGTTTGCGTTCGCGGAGTTACTCGCGCGAATTCACGCGTTGGCGCGTCGGCGGCCGGCGGGACGGTCCCCGGTGCTCAAGGTCGGCGATCTCGAGTTCGATACGGTCAAGCGCCGCGCCAAACGCGCCGGCAAGGCGATCGCGCTTTCGCCGAAAGAGGCGATGCTGCTGGAGTTGCTGATGCGGCGCGCGGGTGAAACCGTCACACGCGACATGATCGCCGAGTCGGTGTGGGACTCCGATTACAACGTCTTCACCAATCTTATCGAGGTGTTCGTCAATCGGCTGCGGCAGAAGATCGACGACGATGCGAAGAACTCGATGATCACCACCATCCGTGGCGTTGGTTACACGATGCGCGCGGGCTGAGCCACCGCGCGCGTTGACGGCCGCAATGAGCATCCGGCTCCGGCTCACGATCTATTGGGCGCTCGTGCTGGGCGCAATCCTCTTGATCGCCGCGGTCGCCGCGCTCAAGCTCTTCGAGCGCGAGCAGTACGGCGCGCTGCATGCCGCGCTGCTCGAAGAAGCCGACACCAGCGCCCACGAACTCGCTGTGGCAGACGAACCGCGCGCGGCGGCGCTGCTGCGCGGGCTCAGCCTCGAACGCGACCTCGGTC
>JBAPSR010000481.1:0-5626 GCA_049281755.1 Binataceae bacterium (SeqCode) | reverse complement strand
GGGCACGGCACCAGATGTGTACTCGGAGGACGGACGCCTCGGGATTCCTCGCCCAGGGCTCGGAATGACGGTTGAGGGATTTGTGCGTGAGTATGTGGGTTCGGTGCACGAGTGTCATAGCCTAAGCCGAACCACCATTCGTCATTCCGAGCCCTGGGCGAGGAATCCTGGGGCGTCCGTGCACTTGCCTGCGAGCGGTGCGAAAGCATCGGCCGAGCAGTAGGCTCTCGCGCGGTGGGCAGGCGCGGGGATGACAACCCAGTCCGCGCGGGCGAGCCGCCTTGCTCCGGTTTCTCGCTATCCCTTATACTTCTGCGAGCGCCTAAAAATCCGCCGCAGCGCCATCACGTTCTCATCAAAAAGAGAGATTGAATGCGACAGGTAGCGTTTCATCGCCCGTCAATTGGTCCCGAAGAAGAGCGCGAGGTTCTGGATACGCTGCGCTCCGGATGGATTACCACCGGGCCCAAGGCGAAGCGCTTCGAGAAGGAATTTGCCGAGTATGTCGGCGCGCGCAATGCTCTCGCGGTCGCGCATTGCACCGGCGCGCTGCATCTGTCGCTGTGGGCGATGGGGCTTAAGCCCGGCGACGAGGTTATCACGACTCCGTTCACCTTCACCGCCACGGCCGAGGTGATGGGGTACCTTGGCGTGCGGCCGGTCTTTTGCGACGTCGATCCGGGCACCTTCAATCTCAATCCCGCGCGGGTCGAGGAAGCGCTCGAGGGCGGCAGCCATCCGCGGGTCAAGGCGATTCTCCCGGTGCATTTCGCCGGTCATCCGTGCGACATGGACCGGCTGATGAAAATCGCGCGCGAATACAATCTCAAGATGATCGAAGATGCCGCCCACGCCGCCGGCGCCGCGCGCCACATGGACGGACGCGGGATGGCAAAGATCGGCACGATCGGCGATCTGACCTGCTTCAGCTTTTACGCGACCAAAAATTTCACCACCGCCGAAGGCGGGATGATCACGACTGAAGACGACGAGCTTGCGGAAAAGATCGCGGTCGCGAGCCTGCACGGCATGAACAAGGACGCATGGAAGCGCTACGACAAGAGCGGCTCGTGGTTCTACGAAATCCACGACCTCGGCTTCAAGTACAATCTGTCCGACGTGCATGCGGCGATCGGAGTGGCGCAGCTCAAACGCGCCGACGAATTCATGCGCCGGCGCACTGAGATCGCCGGTCGGTACAACGACGCGCTAAAGGGAATCGACGCGCTGCAGACGCCCTACTCCGAAGCCGGCATCGAGCACGCGTGGCATCTCTATGTGCTCCGCCTGCGGCCCGAGTTGTTGCGCGTCGGACGCGCGCAGTTCGTCGAGGCGCTGCGCGAGCGCGGAGTCGGCGTCTCGGTCCACTGCATCCCGCTGCATACGATGCACTATTATCAGGACGCGTATGGATACCGCACCGGAGATTTCCCGGTCGCCGAAGATATCTACAGCCGCTGCCTGTCGCTGCCGATTTACGCGTCGATGAGCGAAGCGGATATCGACTACGTGATCGAAACCGTCAAATCGGTCGAGCGCGAAAACCGCCGCTGACGCGCGGCGCAGCCAAGGAGGTTCCACGTGCGTGCACTGGTTACCGGCGGCGCGGGTTTCCTGGGCTCTCATCTGTGCGAAAGGCTGCTGAAAGACGGCAACGAAGTTATCTGCCTCGATAACTATTTCAGCGGCAAACGCGCCAACGTCGCGCATCTGCTGGACGACCGCAACTTCGAGTTGATTCGCCACGACACCGTCGAGCCGATCCTGCTCGAAGTCGATCGCATCTTTCATCTCGCCTGCCCCGCTTCTCCGGTCCACTACCAGTACAACCCGGTCAAGACGATCAAGACCAGCGTGATGGGCACGATCAACATGCTGGGGCTCGCCAAGCGAGTGCGCGCGCGAATCCTGCTCACCTCGACCAGCGAAGTCTACGGCGATCCGGAGCAGCATCCGCAGACCGAGAGCTATTGGGGACACGTCAATCCGATCGGCGTGCGCGCCTGCTACGACGAGGGCAAACGCGTCGCCGAGGCGTTGATGATGGATTACCATCGCCAGAACAAGGTCGATATCCGCATCGTGCGCATCTTCAACACCTACGGTCCGCGGATGGCGATCAACGACGGACGCGTGGTCTCGAACTTCTGCGCCGCCGCTCTGCGCGGACAAGACCTCGAGCTCTACGGCGACGGCAAGCAGACGCGATCGTTCGCATACGTCGACGACATTGTCGAAGCGCTGGTGCGGATGATGAACCAGGACGGGCACATCGGACCGATCAATATCGGCAATCCCGACGAATTCACGATGATCGAGCTGGCGGCGCTCGCGATCGAGCTGACCAGGAGCTCCTCGAAGACCAAGATCATGCCGATTCGTCCCGACGATCCCGTGCGCCGCAAACCCGACATCACGCTGGCGCGGAAAATCCTGAAGTGGGAGCCGCACATTAAACTGCGCGACGGGCTCGGCAAGACGATCGAGCACATGCGCGCCGAGTTGGGACTGGTAAAAGCATGACCACCGCGCTCATCACCGGCGCATCCAGCGGCCTCGGCGAGGAGTTCGCGCTGCAACTTGCGCGCGAGAAATTCGATCTGATCCTGGTCGCGCGCCGCGAGGACAAGCTCAAGTCGGTGGCTGAGCGCGCGCATGGACTCGGCGCCGCGCGCGTTTCGATAGTCACCGCGGACCTGTCGCGTCCGGGAGCCGCCGAAGATGTGCATCGCCGCGCCGTCGCGCAGTCCGGCGAGATCGGCTACCTGGTCAATAACGCCGGCTTCGGAACCAACGGCCGGTTCGATTCGCTTCCGCTGTCCCGCGAGATCGAGGAGATCGATCTCAACATCGCCTCCCTGGTAGCGCTGACGCGGATCTGCCTGCCCGCGATGCTCGCGCAGCGACATGGGATCGTGATCAACGTCGCCTCGACCGCGGCGTTTCAGCCGGTCCCGTGGATGGCGACCTACGGAGCGACCAAGGCGTTCGTGCTGAGCTTCTCCGAGGCGGTCGCTGAGGAGTTGCGCGGATCGGGCGTGACGATCATGGCGCTATGCCCCGGTCCGACGCGCACTGAATTTCAGAGCGTCGCCCACAATGCCGACGCGAGTTTTCCCGCATTCGCGTATATGGACGCCGCCACCGTAGTCCGCCAGGCGATTGCCGCCGCCCGCGATGGCAAAACAATCAAGATCAACGGTGCGATGAACCTGGTGATGGCGCAGACCCCGCGCATGGTTCCACGCGCGCTGGTGCGCAGAGTCGCGGGAGCAATGTTCAGGCGTTAGCAGCGGCCGTCGCGCCGTCAATCAATAGGCAACCAAAGACCAATGACCGTGCGCTCGATCATCGCCGGACTATCAGTCGCCGTGACCTGCGCCGCATTCGCCGGATGCTCGGCGCAGCAGCCGGTGGCAGCGTCGCAGCCCGCGCCGATTCCCGTGATCGCGGCGGCGCCCGTCGCGCAGCCGGTTAAAGAACAGCCCGACCCTCTGATGCAGGACTGGAATATCTTTCCCGACCCGACCAGCGGCAAGGTCGAGGTTTATCACGACGGCGCGTATGTCGGCGCGGTGACGGGCGACGAGCCCGGCGACCAGGATCCTCCGCTGCCGCACAAGACCGCCGAGTAATCGAGCGCGCGGCGCGCCTCAGTCGCGCAGCAGATTGCGCGCGATCACGACGCGCTGAATCTGCGAGGTGCCTTCGTAGATTTGCAGCAACTTGGCGTCGCGCATCAGTTTCTGAACCGGATATTCGTCCATGTATCCGTAGCCGCCGAAAATCTGCACCGCGTCGGTCGTGATCTTCATGCACGCATCGGCGCAGAACGCTTTCGCGTAACTGGAATTGACGTTGGGCGGCGCTTTTTGATCGACCAGCCACGCGGCCTTGTAGGTCAGCAGGCGCATCGCTTCGATCTCGATCGCCATATCGGCCATCATGAATTGCAACGCCTGGAAGTTCGAGATCGGCTGCCCGAACGCACTGCGCTGGCGCGAGTACTTGACGCATTCATCGAGCGCGCGCTGCGCGATCCCGATTCCTACCGCCGCGGTCTCGGGCCGGCTATGGTCGAACGTCGCCATCGCGTACTTGAAGCCTTCGCCCTCGCGCCCGACCAGCGCGCTCGCGCCGATACGCAGGTCCTCGTAAACGATCTCGCCGGTATCGGCCGCGCGCTGCCCGAGCTTGCCGTGCATCCGCCGCCGCGCGATTCCGGGCAGGTTCGCCGGAAACACGAAGCACGATATCCCCTTGTGCCGCAGCCGCTTGTCGCTGGTCGCGAAGGTAACGATCCAGTCCGCGACCGAGCCGTTCGAGATGAAATGCTTGGTGCCGTTGAGCACGAACCCGTCGCCCTCGCGCCGGTAGGCGGTGCTCATCGAGGCCACGTCGGAGCCGGCGCCGGGCTCGGTTATCGCAAACGCGCAGAAGCTGAGTTGCTTCATCAGGCCGCCAAGGAAGGTGCGTTTCTGCTCGTCGTTACCGGCGATCAGCAGCGGCAGCGTGGCAAGATCGTTAGCGGTGATCGAATTGGTAATACCGGCGCATCCGTAACAGAGTTCCTCGGTGATTAACGAGCTGTCGAGCACACCGAGTCCCGAACCTCCGAGATCCTTGGGCACCGAGTAATTCATCAAGCCCGCCGCGAATGCCTTTTCGCACACGTCGCGCGCGAAAATTTCTTTTATATCGTACTCGCGCGAGCGCGGAATCATCTCCTGCTCCGCGAACTTTCGCGCGAGCGACTTGAGCTCCGTCTGTTCCTCGGTCAAGTCAAATCCAAACATCGGCGGTCTCCATCGGATGTGCGGCCGGTGAATACGGACCCACAGAAATGTGTTAGCTGGCGGCGCGCGTCATTGAAAGGGGCGGCTGCTCCTGGCAGTGGGCCGGTTTGAGGCCAACAGTCCAGCGTCGAACGTTCATTCGGATTCTACTGTTGCGTGCGCTCTAAGTTGTCATCCCCATGGCTGCCGCGCGAGGAATTCCCCGCCGAGAGGGCACGGCATATAGACGTATACTCGGAGCATGGACGCCCGGGATCTCTCGCCGACGGCTCGAAATGACGGCCAGGGGCTCGGCTGAGCTTACAATTCTTATGTGCCACGCCAACATCTGCACAAACCAGCATCCGTCATTTCGACAAGTGGAAGAAATTCCGGGGCGTCTATGCTCCGAGAACACACTGACGCAGCGTCTCTCCCATCTGGATTCCTCTCGCGGCAGCCACGCGCCGGAATGACAAGCATAATGCGTTGCCTTGAAAATCGGAGCCGCGGCGGATATTACGCAGAGGTTGATGCACGCTCTCGGGCGCGGGCAACCGCCCTCCCGTCCGGAGCAATTTAACCGGACAAGGAGAGACTCCGATGGCGATTACCGTGATTGCGAAGCTCAAGGTGAAGACCGGCAGCGAAGCCGCATTCGAAGAAGCCGGCAAGGAAATGATTGGGAAGGTCGGCAGCGAGGCCGGCACCAAGACCTACATCCTGCACAAGGACGTTCGCGACCCCAGCACCTTCGTTTACTACGAGGTGTACCAGGATCAGGCCGCGCTCGATCTGCACGGCAAGACTGATCACATGAAGGCGTTCGGCGGCAAGATCGGCGCGCTGCT